>NZ_JBFRKH010000002.1:0-25704 GCF_041469265.1 Shewanella sp. 10N.286.51.B2 | reverse complement strand
AATTTAAGGGAGGGTTACACAGCGAGCTTCCAAAACAGGGATGTTTTGGCAGAGCTTACATGGACGTACTTGCAGCGTCTCGCAGTTGTATCTGCACATAAGGTCGCTCTTTCACATCCATGTGATCGCGACATTTGTATATCCTATACATCACCTGCGGCAGGCAATGGATTAAGTTGAAGTTATGGTCTTCCGTAATTTAGCCAATAAAAATGAAGTATAAAGTTGGTGCTGGTAACTCGTTTATGCCCCAAAACGAGTTTGAAATGGATATATCCCGAAGCTTAGCAGTTTGTATTTACCCTCAAAAACCTAATATAACCTTCAATTGAGTGGCCAAATTATCTATACCACTACACTTTCCGCCTTAGAAAAACTCATAAGTCTTCGATATTTACTTCTATTTCAGGTTGGTCTTTTCTCTCTTCAATTATCCTTGCTAATTCAATATCTATTTTTTCTTCTAGAGCATTCAGATCCTCTCCACTTCCCCATTCTTTTCCAATTGGTAGCATTTGATCCCAATCTTTATCTTCTTCGCTCATAGGGATGCTTTCATCGCACTTATTAAGTAACTCTTGTAATCTTGATTTAGTCATTAGGGAAACCTCATAGTTTTTTATTCTATGTAGTATAGACAACACGAACATAAGATTGAATTCATCACGAGGCTTCTTTTAGATCATAATCAAAGTTTTTTTCTATATCGCAATGTGCCCCTTTGCGACTTAGGAAGCTAAGTCTATTTAGTCTAAAAATGAGTTTAAAAGGCTAAAATTTTACTCTCAATCGGCAATAGATACTGGCGAGGTACCCAATGAGTACCTTAGAACCCAGAATGGCAAGGTGACTATTTTTGTAAAGGATTTCAGGTTAAAAAGACCATAAATATTTGCTTAAACCCCTTATGTTTACAAAACGGTATTTTTTTGTAATGGATTTTTGATAGCCTAAACAAGCTAAAGCCTATCAAACCTCGGCCCTCACTCACTAGGTTAATTTATTTTTGGTGGATATAAGATAGGTTAATTAACATTTTGCATAAAAAATATTTAGGTGATAGCCGTTTACCTGAATTAAAACCAAACTAATAATTGTCCACAAATGAGTTACTACATCAGTCCTCGTCAAAACAAAAAGCCTCAATATTTTCATATTGAGGCTTTGTTATATTTCAATACCTATATAAAAACCTTAAGCACTTTCAATAATCTGCTTTAGATCCGCAACCAGCTCTTTATTCAAAATCTGTGGTATTTTCCCGGGTTGGACTTTAGGTTTAAACACTGCAAACTTTTCCCCTTGTGGTGATACTAAAACATAGCTGGCGCTGTGATCCACTTGGTAATCTTCGCCGTCGCCAACCATGGCGTAGGCAAAACCTAAATCACGAGTAAAAGGAAATAGCTGAGCGTGATCGGCAGTAACGGCTTTGAAATCGCGGTTAAAAAAATTGATGTAATCTAAACGTTTAGTTTGGCTGTCCCTTGCGGGGTCCACTGACACAAACACCACTTGAATATTGTCGCTTACTGCTTGCAACTCTGGGTAGGCGGCATTGAGTTTATTAAGGGTTGTTGGGCAAACATCTGGGCATGAAGTAAAGCCGACAAATACTAAACTCCACTTACCTAAAAGCTGCTCATTGGTAAAGGTATTCCCCAATTGGTCTTGCATACTAAAAGGTGCCAGTGGTCTTGGGTTATCAAACAAATAACTTGTTTCAAGTGCCAGATCCGGCCTTGATTTAGTGGCAGTGGCGATTGTTGCGGATGAACTTTTTTGACTAGGGAAAAGCGTAGCAACAGCGACGCCCAAGCCCAGCATAATGAAAGCTAACGCGATAATTTTTTTCACTCATTCACTCCATTATTTTTATCTTTACGTTCACTGTTTTTATCTTCAACTTCACCATGGCGATAAGCACTGATAAAGCGAGTTATACCCATAAGTAGTGATCAACTAATAGCACTAAAAATAAAATCATTAAGTGATAAATCGAGAACTTAAACACATCCATCGCCAGCCCTGGTTTGTCGTGATACTTAAGTTGCCAGGCTTTATAAATAAAGCCACAACTTAGAATGGTTGAACCCACAAGATAAACGGGGCCACACATGCCAACCAGTACTGGCAATAAACAGGCAATAGCCAGTAACAAGGTATATAACAAGATACAAGTTTTAGTAAACTCAACCCCATGGGTGACTGGCAGCATTGGGACATCGACTTTGGCGTATTCTTTTCTACGGTGAATCGCCAGTGCCCAAAAATGCGGCGGCGTCCAAGTGAAGATGATGATAACAAGTAATAGTGCGTTGCCATGTAATTCGTTGGTGACAGCAGTCCAACCCAATAAAGGTGGCATTGCCCCAGCTAAGCCGCCAATGACGATATTTTGCGGGGTAGCGCGCTTAAGATAAGCGGTATACACCACAGCATAACCGATTAAACTGGCAAAGGTTAACCATGCGGTAAGTGGGTTAACTAAGGTATACAAAATAACAAAACCGCCTAAGCCGATAGAAGTGGCAAAGGTCATGGCTTTGATTACCGAGACCTTGCCTTTTGGTAATGGGCGGTTATAGGTACGCGCCATTAAACCATCAATGCGGCGATCAATTAAGTGGTTATAAGCCGCCGCTGCCCCCGCCATCATGGCTATGCCTATCATGCCAAAGATAAGCGGCTGCAATGGCACTGCGCCGGGCAATGCGAGGCACATTCCCACTAGTACTGTCAGTAACATCAGGGCGACCACTTTGGGTTTGGTCATTTCAAAATAGGCGCGCCAAGGTAATTGCGCGCTGCTGGTGCTTGCTGGTATAGACAGAGATTTAGCCATAATAGAATCCTTGCTTAAGCTTTACGCCACAGCGCGTAGTTGATGAAAATAACGGTAAGTAACAATAGCGCTGCGCCGCCGTTGTGCGATACAGCAATCCCTAAAGGCAAATGCATGACAATATTGCTGATGCCAAGGCCCACTTGAATGATCACTAGGGCAAATAACAGCCAAGCACTTTTACGTATTGTGTGTGAGCGTGCTTTAAGTAATTTAAATCCTAACCACACTAAACAGGCAGCGGTAATCACGCCCCAAATACGATGAGTAACATGGATTGTCATGCGGGCAGGGTATTCCAATACGCCATATTCAAAGCTTGGATGTGTCCCTTGAAACGGTGAAAAAGCATCAGCAAA
This sequence comes from Shewanella sp. 10N.286.51.B2, assembly GCF_041469265.1. Classification (NCBI taxonomy): domain Bacteria; kingdom Pseudomonadati; phylum Pseudomonadota; class Gammaproteobacteria; order Alteromonadales; family Shewanellaceae; genus Shewanella; species Shewanella sp. 10N.286.51.B2. The sequence goes on along the minus strand of NZ_JBFRKH010000002.1, from coordinate 22,500 downwards.
TTGCAGATTATCGACCCAGTTACCTTCACATATTGGCAGGGCGGTACAGGCTAATGCTGCGTAATTCGATGACGTCCAGCCGCCCAAAATAATTTGAACCGCCAGTACAATTAAGCAGACCATGGCAAAGGGGGCGAGTTTTCTGGCATAAGTGTCACCACCAGGGATCCGCAGTGGCCGGGTACGTAAATACAGCAGTAGCAGTAAAGCGAATAAACTAAAGCCACCAATTAAATGCCCCATGACTACGATGGGCATTAATTTCATGGTGACGGTCCACATACCTAAGGCGGCTTGAAAGAGCAGTAGGGCGGAAATCAGTATGGGTAGCTTTTTGGGCGCATCGGCTCTTTTTAAGCAGATGATAAGGATGGTTAAAATCAGTAATCCAAGAGTGCCAGCGATATAGCGGTGGATCATTTCCAGCCACGCCTTGTCAGGCTCTAGCGTTTGATTTGGGAATGCAGTCTCAACTTTTGCTATTGCATCAGGCGCGCTAGGCACCACAAGATGACCATAGCAACCTGGCCAATCAGGGCAGCCAAGGCCTGCATCTGACAGCCGAGTGTAGGCACCCATTAATATCACCGTAAAGGTAAATACTAAGGTAAATTTGAGCAGGTTTTTTATCACCATTACCCGACCCTCGATAGTTTAAGCATCTTACGTAAATCGCCAATCATCGACTTACCTTGGGCAATATTTTCTTGCTCGCCCATAATACCTGGGTATTTCATGACTAGGCTACCAAGGGGATCGACAATAATCATTTGCTGCTCTGTCAGTAATGCGGCCATTGCAGGGCTGGCACTGGCTGTAGCAAACGGCACTTGCAGTTTAGTTAAAATTGCGGTGTCGCTATCTGGGGTGAGTAAAATAATTGGGCTGACGCGATCTTGATGTTTACCTAAGGCGATATGGCTTTGATGCATGACATACAAACGTTGCTGACATTGTTCTAGGCATTGGTTTGGTAATAAATACACCAGCTGCCACATATGCGGCTCAGGGTTGGTCATGGCTAAGGTTTGATAATTAAGTTGTGCGCCGATTAGCTCACCTTTGTTAGTGGCGGCGCCGTTATATAAATCTAGGCTCAAGACTAATTTAGCCATAGCCACCGGTAAAATAAATACCAGCAGCAGTAGATATAATGTCTTGTTACCTTTAGGTTTTGCTGGGGAGTTCATACTTGCTCCTCTTGTTACGACTGTTTTTGTTATAGGATGAGTTTTTACTTAAGTCACTATTTTTAATTTAGTTACTCTTGTATTTAGGTTTTAACTTTAGGTCTTAATTTTAGGCTTAAATGTTTTCCAACCAAGCCATAGCATTAGCGATAAAAATACTGCTGCCATGGTGAACCATTGCAATGCATAGCCTTGGTGTTTTTGGGCTGACAGTGGAATAGGTGTCCAAGGTTTTGCTAGATTCATATTTGGTGTTACATCGGGCTGCAGTACTGCCGGTGCCAGTTGATGACCTATTTTCTCTGCTAAGGCCACGAGATTTAAATTTTGAAAACGGATCACGTCACGGTTTTCTACTGTAAATTGTTCCACATAAAGTTGGTCACTTAAGGGATTGGTTTGGCGCTGATACACTCGACCTGTGAGCTGATATTGCGCCGCAGGCAATGGCGCTAAATCGGGTAATATGCGGCGGTCTTTATTCGCTGCAGTAAAGCCTAGTTCAACCAGTAGCCATGGCTCTGTGGCTGATATTGCAAATACTTGATAAGCCAGATAACCCACTTGGCCGTTATAAACTTGATTATCAAGCAGTAATATTTGTTCATTAACGGGCTTAGCGGTGACGTTAATGCGATAACCCGTTAGTGGACCGCTGCTATCTAGCGTTAAAAAAGTGTGGTAATCCAATTCACTGGACGCTTGCCTTTCACTTAAGGTGGCTTGCCAAGCTTGTTTTTGAATTCCTCTATCAAGTTGCCATAAACCGAGCTTGACCAAAATAGAAAACACACTCACAGTAACAACTAGCAATAACCCAGTAGAAAGTCGCCAAACGCGCAAAGGAGAGCCCGTGGGAACCTTAGATACCTTAGTTATTTTCAAGCTTGTTTTAGTACTGCTGCTTGTATTCATATTATTTAATTTAGCCAGAGCCCTATTTATTATGGTTAAAGCGGAAAATAAACAATCTATGAGCCAATATTTAGGTCGTCGAGTGATCTTTTCTGCGTTAGTGATGTTGTTATTGTTACTGGCCTTAGGATTTGGCTGGATAAGCCCAAATCCTAGACCTTATTAGCTTTGCAGCCTTATAAGACGTACACGAAAATAAATAAGCATAACCACACCACATCAACAAAATGCCAATACCAACTTCCGGATTGAAAGGCGAAATGATTATCTGGGGTGAAGTGACCTTTCAATACTCTAAAGAACAGGATTATTAGAAATACTGTGCCTAAGGTGACGTGCATACCGTGAAAGCCAGTTAGCAAAAAGAAGGTGTTACCATAAATCCCTGAGGTGAGTGTGAGCCCCATTTCTTGGTAGGCATGGACATACTCTTCAACTTGTAAAAACAAGAAGCCGATACCCAGCAAAATAGTCAGTCCTAACCAAACCTTCAGTGCGCCACGTTTTGATTTTTCTAACGACACATGGGCAAAGTGCAAGGTGACTGAAGAGGTCAGTAGAATGAGGGTGTTATACAGCGGCAATCCGCCCCAACCCATGGCTTCAGTGGTGGTACCATCTGGGGTTTTCACTAGCGGCCAAATGGCTTCAAATGTTGGCCATAATACCTCATGGGTCATGGCATTATTTGATGCACCGCCGAGCCAAGGTATTGCTACCATTCGAGCGTAAAACAATGCCCCAAAAAATGCCCCGAAAAACATGATTTCTGAGAAAATAAACCAGCTCATGCCTTGTCTAAAAGAGCGATCCATTTGCGCTGAATATAAACCTGACATTGACTCATCAATGATATTTTTAAACCAGCCAAACAGCATAAATATAATTACAGCAATACCCGCGATTAGGGTGTAGCCGCCAGAAGATTGTTCAGTTGAAAGTTGTTGGATGTAGGTACCTGCGCCAAATGCAATCAGAAATAATCCGATAGCGCCGGTAATTGGCCAGATACTTTGCGCTGGCACGTAGTAGTTTTCATGTTTTGTTGTCATCTTGCTGCTCCTTGCTCTATGGCTGCAGTCTGCTTGTCTGTAATATCATAGAGGGTATAAGAGAGAGTCAAAGTGTTAATGGATTCAGGTAAATCCGCATCCACGTAAAAAATTAACGGTAATTCAGCATCGGCCATTGCTGCTAGGGGTTGCTGATTGAAGCAAAAGCACTCGGTCTTATTAAAATAAGCCGCGCCTTGGCCTGGCGATACCGAGGGTATTGCTTGGCCTACGAGGTTATTTGAAGATAAGTTTTTCGCTAAAAACGCAGTACGTGTGAGTTCGCCGGGGTGAACCTGCATGCGGTTCACTTTTGGCACAAACTCCCACGGCATATTGCTTTGTACTTGGGCAATAAACTCAATGGTTACAGTACGGTCTTTATCAATCACCACAGCCTCATAACTGCTGGCAGTACTTTGGGTTTTTCCATTAATCCCCAAGGCATCGCAAAGCACGTCATACAAAGGCACTAGCGCAAAACCAAAGCCGAACATACCTATTGAACCCAGTACTAGGCCAATAAGTAAATTACGGTTTGATTTTGTTGGCTGGCTCATATCATTTAACCTCTGGTGGGGTGGTAAATGAGTGATAAGGCGCAGGACTGGCAATAGTCCACTCTAACCCTTCAGCACCTTCCCATGGCTTATCCGCAGCTTTTTCGCCGCCCTTGATACATTTCAGTACCACAGCGAGGAAAATCAGTTGTGATAAACCAAAGGCAAAACCACCAATAGAGACAATTTGGTTTACGTCAGCAAATTGAATTGCATAGTCTGGAATACGACGTGGCATGCCTGCTAAGCCTAAAAAGTGCATTGGGAAAAACAGTACATTCACTGAAATAACACTGCACCAGAAATGCCAACGACCTAATGTTTCGCTATACATGTATCCTGTCCATTTCGGTAGCCAGTAATATGCTGCAGCCATAATGGAAAATACTGCGCCAGTAACCAGTACATAATGAAAATGCGCTACCACAAAGTAAGTATCATGGTATTGGAAATCCGCTGGGGTGATCGCTAGCATCAAGCCAGAGAAGCCACCGATGGTGAATAAGATGATGAATGCAATGGCGAACAGCATCGGGGTTTCGAAGGTGATTGAGCCGCGCCACATAGTTGCAACCCAGTTAAACACTTTCACCCCAGTAGGCACTGCGATTAACATGGTGCAGTACATGAAGAATAGCTCTGCAAATACTGGCATCCCGGTGGTGAACATGTGATGCGCCCAAACTAGGAAGGACAAAATCGCAATACTTGAGGTGGCGTATACCATGGAGGCATAACCGAAAAGCTTTTTACGGCTAAAGGTGGGAATAATGGCCGAGATAATCCCGAATGAAGGTAAAATCATGATGTAGACTTCGGGGTGGCCAAAGAACCAGAAAATATGCTGGAACATCACAGGGTCGCCGCCGCCAGCAGCATCAAAGAAGCTGGTGGCAAAGTATTTATCAGTCAGTACCATGGTTACTACACCTGCCAATACCGGCATCACTGCTATTAGCAAGAAGGCGGTAATCAGCCAAGTCCAGACGAACAATGGCAGCTTCATCCAAGTCATACCCGGAGCACGCATATTAACAATGGTCACCACCACGTTAATAGCACCCATGATCGAGCTTATGCCCATAATGTGAACTGAGAACACAAATAATGCTGTGCTATCAGGGCTATAGGTTGTTGACAGTGGTGCATAGAAAGTCCAGCCAAAGTTGGGGCCTCCACCTTCCATAAATAGCGAGCTAAGTAGAATCGCAAACGCGAAAGGTAAAATCCAAAAGCTCCAGTTATTCATCCGCGGTAGTGCCATATCTGGCGCACCAATCATCATTGGAATGAGCCAGTTAGCTAAGCCGGTAAAGGCTGGCATGACTGCGCCAAATACCATAATCAAGCCATGGACGGTGGTCATTTGGTTAAAAAAGTTAGGTTCAACTAACTGTAAACCGGGTTGGAATAACTCAGCACGAATGACCATGGCCATTGCGCCGCCGGTTAAAAACATAATGAAACTAAACCACAGATACATTGAACCAATATCTTTATGGTTAGTGGTTAAAACCCAGCGCATAATGCCTTTTGGCGCCCCATGATGATGGTCATCATGGTGATCGTCGTGAGCGGCTGGTGAATCTTGTGTAATTGTGCTCATTTTAATCCCTTACTTTCCGTGACCAACAACATCAGCAGCCTGAACTGCATCGCCAGAGTTATTACCCCAGGCATTTCGCTCATAAGTCACCACTGCAGCAAGCTGTTGTGGCGTAAGTAGCGAGTTAAATGCTTGCATTGCCGTGCCAGGTTTACCATTGATGACAATATTAAGATGATCCGTCACTGGACCGACGATGAGTGGGCTGCCTACTAATGAAGGGAACGCGCCAGGTAAGCCAGTACCAGCAGCTTGGTGACATGCAGCGCAGCTAGTCATATAGACTTGCTCGCCCATGGTCATTAACTCATCCATCGTCAAGTCATCCAATACCACAGCTTTAACTTCTGCTGCTTGTGTTGCCGCTTCAGTCACAGCTTGTGTTGCAGTGTCTTCAAGTTGTTCAGCTGTAGGTAAGCTTGCTGGTAAAGTCACAGGCGTTGACGTGTCTGCGGTAGAAGTGCCTGCACTAGGAGCGTCAGCAGTGGTTGGTGTAGCGCTAGAATTTGTCCCATTGCCACTCACATCAGCCGCTTGCACGGTATCGCCAGAGTCATTACCCCAAGCATTACGCTCATAAGTGACTACTGCAGCAATTTCAGTTGCCGTTAGCTGCTTGGCAAACGCTTGCATCGCAGTGCCAGGCTTACCATTAACGACAATATCGATATGACCAGACACTGGGCCTTTAATCATTGGACTGCCAATTAGGGAAGGGAAGACGCCAGGTAAACCAGCACCATTAGGTTGGTGGCAAGCCGCGCAGCGACCCATGTAGATTTGTTCGCCTTGGGCCATTAACTCGTCATAGCTAAGGGTTTGGCTCAGTGAGGCTTGTGCAGCGGCTTTAGCATCAGCAGCAAATTGCTTTTGGTCGATTAGCCATTGGTCAAAGTCTGCTTCTGAGACGGCTTCAACAACAATAGGCATAAAGCCATGATCTTTACCGCATAGTTCGGCACATTGGCCTCGATAAGTACCTATTTTATCGATTTTAGTCCAAGCTTCATTGATGAAACCAGGATTTGCATCTTTTTTAACGGCAAATGCTGGTACCCACCAAGAGTGGATAACGTCATCCGAGGTCATTAAAAAACGTACTTTACGATTTATTGGTAAAACCAGCGGCTTATCGACCTCTAAAAGATAGGTGTCGGTTTTATCTGCGGTGCCAGTAATTTGGTCTGCTGGGGTAGATAATAAACTGAAAAACTCGACATCTTCATTGAAATAGCTGTAATGCCATTTCCATTGAGAGCCCGTCACTTTGACTGTCAGTTCAGCATCGCTGGGATCTTCCATAGCAATCAGCGTTTTTGTTGCTGGGATTGCCATGCCAATTAGGATTAGAAATGGCAATACTGTCCAAGCTATTTCAACCTTGGTACTGTCATGAAAGTCGGCTGCAACTGCACCCTTAGATTTTCTGTGATAGATCATGGAATAAATCATGATCCCAAAGACCACGACACCAATGGCGCAACAGATATACAAAATAATCATATGCAGGTCGTAAACCTGGCCACTGATCTCTGTTACACCTTGAGTCATGTTTAAGGGCATCTCTGCCGCTGTGAGTGGGGTTGCAAGCAACGCCACCATTAATCCGTACAACAATCGCTTCACAAGACTACTCCTCTGCTAATTGCGAATTGCAATTACAAAGAAAAGCCACACAGTAATACTCTGCTCTATGCAAACTTTTCATACCCGAAAAAGTTTGATCATTTCAAAGTACACGGTGGCTTTGAGCTTGAAAACTCAATTATGTTATTACGTTACGGTGCCACACTTGTACCTAATACTGAACTTATCAATTATATTTGACGCTTTACATTCAAGGCTTTCTATACCGCACGGTACCAGCTCAATCTTTTAATAGCGTTTGTATCTTTTTGACATTTATTCTCGGCAGTACGATAAATTGTTACTACCTTGTTAACTACATTACTTGGAGATTAAATATTGATCAAGATCACTTTATCATCTAATTTGCTGAAAAAAGTGCAAAAAAAAGCCCCTCAGCGTAGTGAAGGGCTTTTTTAGTCATATTTTACTAGTGAAACGAGGTAAGGTTTACCCGAGTCTGTACTGCTAAAGTTTGCGTTAATGGGTCGCCTTCAGGTAAGTGAGTATTTACATCTTCAATGATAAGCCCTTGGGCTAAGGCATTTTTGGCAACCAATTGAATGCGGCGATTGTCGCGGGCATCTAATGGTGGTGTCCAAGTAATTACTGCACTTGAAGTACCGTTAGTGAGCGCTTTTTCCATCGCCCACAGGGTTTCGACTTCATCTTTGGTGTGAACTAACAATACTCTGTCCATACGAACATTGGCATTAGCAAGAATTTGCTTATAACCGATATGCGGCGGATTAATCAGTACAATCCAAAGGCCTTGCTGACTTAAAATGGCTAACTGACTGCATAATTGAGTCAATTCAGTTAAGCCTTGGTTTTGGGTGCGCTTGGTTTCAATCCCTTGTTTAGTGGGTAAGGGATCAGATGCCATATCTACCCATAATCCAGGGTGACGCGGTGCATTGCCTATTAATGTGTTCATAACCAACCTCCATTACGAATAACGCCAACAGCAAGCCCTTCAATCGTTAGGTTTTGGCAACTTAAATCAACTTTAATCGGCTCATATTCTGCATTTTCAGCATGTAAATAAATAATATTGCCTTTCTTTTCAAATCTTTTCACGGTTACATCGTCTTCAAGACGTGCCACTACAACTTGACCATTGGTGGCAGTTTGCATTTTATGCACTGCTAATAAGTCGCCCTCTAAAATACCAATGTCTTTCATACTGTCGCCTCGAACGCGTAGTAAGAAATTAGCATTGGGCTTAAACATTTCTGGGTCAACTTGGAAATACTGTTCAACATGCTCTTGAGCAAGGATAGGTTCACCTGCAGCAACTTGGCCGATAAGTGGTAAGCCTGCTTCAACTTCCTCCTCCACCTGCACCATGCGGATCCCGCGAGAGGTACCAGGAATAATTTCAATACAGCCTTTTTTTGCCAGTGCTTTTAAGTGTTCTTCAGCGGCATTGGCGCTTTTGAAGCCTAATCGAGTTGCAATTTCTGCACGAGTTGGCGGCATACCTGTTTCGGCGATATTACATTTAATTAGCTCTAATATTTCAGCTTGGCGTGGCGTTAAAGGTCTCATATTGATTCCTGTTTTTTTATACAGTGACTGTCATTATATACAGTATCGGTGGTCGCGCAAGTATTAACCAAATTAATTTAACTATTATCATCTAATTCTTGTTGGCTATATATGGGGGCACGGTTAAGTATCTGTAATTTAATTATTTAGTTAATGAAGGTAAGTCAGCTTTTTAAACCGATGAAATTGGCTATTTCTCACATCGTTTGTTTAAACAGTATATTTATACAGTAGTGTTGATTGAAAATAGGTTGGTTGTTATTCGGATATGGCTATTTTTTACTGAACAAATATTCTCTGTATAGACCCTTGTTAGTGAAACTGAACCATTATCTGGTATTCTATGGCCAATTAATTGATGTTGAATATGCGAACACTCATGTTAAAACCTGACTCAATCATAGCAAAATCATTACGTTGGATTCAAAAACTGATGGTGCACACGGTTGTTGTGCCTGAAGATCCCTTTGCCGATCTGAACTTAGACCCAGATAAACCAGTGGTCTATGTGATGAAGACAGAATCACTCAGTGATATTGCGGCATTAAATGAAGTGACCGCCAAATATGGCTTACCGAGCCCTTATGAGCGACTAGACGTTGATGGCTTAAATACCCCTAGAATTGTGTGTATTGAAGGTCGTAAGCCTCTATTTGGCAAGCGTTTAAGTGGCGAAAAATTTGTTGATAACTTCACCAGCTTATTAGCCTTACATAAAAAAAATGATCAACTTGATATTCAATTGGTGCCAGTGAGTCTGTATTGGGGACGTATCCCTGGTAAAGAAGATGACACCATGACCGCAGCCGTATTTGAGCGTGAAAACCCGACCTGGTTACGTAAATGGTTGATGATTTTGTTCTTAGGTCGCCATAGCTTTATTCAATTTTCAAATGCTATGTCGCTACGTTATATGGCTGATGAACACGGCACTGATGTCAGTATTGCGCATAAACTTATCCGTGTGGCGCGAGTGCACTTTAGACGCCAACGTAAAGTGATGACAGGCCCACAACTGCCAAATCGTCAGGCAATGTTCAACTCATTATTAAAGTCTGATGCCATTGCTCAAGCGATAAAAGAAGAAGCGCTTAATAAAAAAATTCCTGAAGACAAAGCCCGCGAAAAAGCGATTCAGTATTTAGATGAAATTGCAGCGGATTACTCAGACAGCTTAGTGCGTATTGCTGAGCGCTTTCTTACTTGGTTGTGGAATAAGTTATACAGCGGTATTAGCATTAAAAGCGCTGAAAAAGTGCGTAAGCTGCATCATGATGGTCATGAAATTGTCTATGTGCCTTGCCATCGTAGCCACATGGATTACCTACTGCTGTCGTATATTTTGTATTACCAAGGCATGGTGCCGCCGCATATTGCCGCCGGTATTAATTTAAACTTTTGGCCAGCAGGCCCTATGTTCCGCCGTGGTGGTGCTTTCTTTATTCGTCGTAGCTTTAACGGTAATAAACTTTATACCGCAGTGTTTCGTGAGTATTTAGATCAGTTATTTGCTAAAGGCTATTCGGTTGAATACTTCACCGAAGGTGGTCGTTCTCGTACCGGTCGTTTATTAGCGCCTAAGACCGGCATGTTAGCGATGACAGTTAACTGTGTACTGCGGGGCATTGAACGCCCAGTAACCTTAGTGCCAGTTTATCTTGGTTATGATCATGTGATGGAAGTGTCCACCTATCATAAAGAGTTAAGCGGTAAGAAAAAGCAAAAAGAATCAGTGTGGCAGGTCTTTGGTGCGCTGCGTAAATTAGGCAACTTTGGCCAAGGTTACGTTAACTTTGGCGAGCCAATCAATGTGCAGCAATTTTTAAATCAACAATCGCCAAATTGGCGTGAAGAAATTGCTCAAGATCCGGATCAAAAGCCATCATGGTTAACGCCAGCAGTAAATGTATTGGCCAATAAAGTGATGACTAACATCAATGGCGCCGCCGCAGCGAGTTCGGTGACATTAGCAAGTATGGCGCTGCTGGCTTCAGAGCAAAACGCCCTGCAGCGCAGTGAGCTTGAAACCCAGCTAGACCTCTACCTGAAAATCTTAAAGGATGTTCCTTATACTGAGTATGCGTCGGTGGCTGAGGGCTCAGCTCATGACCTAGTTGAGCAATGTTTGTCGCTGAATAAATTTACCTCAACCACAGATGCCATCGGCGAAATTATCGCAATTGAAGATAGCTCAGTGATTGCGATGAGCTATTATCGCAATAACATAATTCATCTAATGGCAGTGCCTTCATTAATCGCCAGTTGCTTGGTGCAATATGAAGAATTTAGCCGAGAAAAAATCCAGCAAATTGTTAATGATTTTTACCCATTATTGAAAGCTGAGCTGTTTATGGGCATTGAAGATTTAAGTGCCTATGTGGATCAAGTGCTTGATTTGTTTGTTGAACAAAAGCTAATTTCCGGTAGCGATCACTTTGAAGTCAATCAAAGTAATGTCACTCAGTTAATGTTATTGTCCGCCACGGTCAGTGAGACCCTACAGCGTTACGCGATTATCTTTAATTTACTGGCTTACAAACCAGAAATTGAGCGTTCTGATTTAGAAAGCGCCAGCCATTTATTGGCTCAGCGTTTAGGTGCTTTACATGGAATTACTGCGCCTGAGTTTTATGATAAAAAGCTCTACAATAATTTGAGTGTGAAATTAAAAGAATTAGGGTATTTATCCGCTAACGATAATCAATTTGAAGTCATCCGAATACGTGATCATGCCAATGGTATGCTGCGTTTATCTGTTCGAAAAACCATTGTTGATAGCGTCACAATGGAACATGGGTAATAACTAATTTTATGAGTTCGACACAATCTCAACCGCAAAATAAATCCTTATTGGGCGGTGCTATGATCATCGCCGGTACCACAGTCGGTGCTGGTATGTTTTCTTTGCCTGTGGTCAGTGCAGGCATGTGGTTTGGCTATTCATTAGTCATGTTAATTGGTATTTGGTTTTGTATGCTGGTGTCAGGTCTGATGCTACTTGAAACCAATTTGCATTTTAAACCCGGTGACAGTTTTGACACCTTAACTAAGGTAACCTTAGGCCAGTTTTGGCGGATTATTAACGGGTTATCTATTGCTTTTGTGTTGTACATCCTGACCTATGCTTACATCAGTGGTGGTGGCTCGATTGTTAATCACACCCTTGCGGGGATGGGGGTTAACTTACCTCAACCGATCGCAGGGTTAGTGTTTGCCGTCGTACTTGCTGCAGTGGTGATCATCAGTACCAAAGCGGTTGATCGCATTACCACCATTATGATTGGCGGGATGTTAATTACCTTTTTTCTCGCCATCGGAAATCTGCTGATTGATATTGATAGCGCAAAATTATTAATGCCAGATGGTGAGGCGAGTTTCTCGCCTTATATTTTAGCGGCGCTACCTTTTGGGCTGGCCAGTTTTGGTTACCACGGCAATGTGCCAAGCCTAGTTAAGTATTACGGCAAACAACCTAAAGTGATTTTAAAAGCCATCTTTATTGGTACTTTTATCGCCTTAGTGATTTATAGCTGCTGGTTAGTGGCAACCATGGGCAACATTCCCCGTAGTCAGTTCAGCGACATTATTGCCCAGGGCGGCAATATGGGTGTGTTAGTGGGCGCTCTGTCAGATGTGATGGCGAGTAAATGGCTTAATACCATGTTGACCTTGTTTGCTAATCTTGCTGTGGCGTCATCATTCTTAGGGGTGACCTTAGGCTTGTTTGATTATCTAGCTGACTTATTTGGCTTTGAAGAAAGCAATAATGGCCGCATTAAAACAGCTGCGATCACCTTTATCCCGCCGACAGTATTAGGTTTGTTATTCCCTAATGGTTTCTTGATTGCCATTGGCTTTGCGGCATTAGCGGCGACCATTTGGGCGGCGATAGTGCCAGCCATGATGGCATACAAATCGCGCAAAATGTTCCCTGATGAGAAGAGCTTTAGAGTCCCAGGTGGTACGCCATTGATTGTGGTGATTATTGCATTCGGTGTCATCACCGGCGCATGTCATTTGTTGGCGATGGCTGAGTTACTGCCAGTTTATAAATAATACTTTAGCTAGATAAAGTGGTGTTTAAACACCGAAATGACCTCCAAAAAGCCCTTTGAAAAGGGCTTTTTTATGGGCGTTTTCTAGCAAGTAAGGATGTGACTGTTAGCATTTTGACTAAAGGTGTGTGTAATTTACGACTTGTGACCGATAGTGACTAGCCATGGCTTGCTGATATTGTTGTCTATATAAGGCTATGATTTTAAGTTGTATTTATTATTTAAATGTCATTTTTTATACGAATAACCAACCATTATTGCCAACTCGACTTTAGCTTTAAAAGTGTCTTAACTTAAAGAGTGTTGTCATTTAGGTTCAGCTTAAACCTTTATTCTTATAAGTCATTATCAACAGCAGGGTGAGGTGTATGAAGGTGTCACACTATAAACAAGGGCAACCTTGTTGGGTCGAACTTGCCAGTCATGATTGGTATGCCGCGAAAGCATTCTACCAAAGCCTATTTCAGTGGCAGGCTGATGATATGCCCATGCCTGAGGGTCATTACACTATGTTGCAGTTAGCGGGTGATGACATTGCGGCTATGTATCAAATGCCCAAAGAGATGGAGAGTTTGCCAACCCATTGGCAGCTTTATTTTGCCGTTGATGATGTTGAGGCGACAATTAAAGCCATTAGGCTTGCGGGTGGACAAATTATTGCAGGCCCTCACTCTGTTGGTGATTCAGGGATTATAGCTGTGTGCCAAGATCCTGATGGCGCACGATTTTCAATCTGGCAGGCCATTAACCATATCGGCATTAAGCGCTCATTTGAGCCCAATACTTTGTGCTGGGTTGAATATATGTGCCGCGATCTGGCCACATCAACCGATTTTTATACCCAAGCGCTTGGCTTTGAGACTAACAGCCTTGATATGTCTTCAATGGGCATAGCTGATTACGTGCAATGGCTGGTGGATAAGCAAGCCATTGGCGGTATGATGCAAATGACGTCCGAGTGGGGTGATACCCCGCCCCATTGGATGCTGTATTTTAGTGTGCAAGATTGTGATGCTATGGCTCAATATGCCGAAGCTCTAGGCGGGCGAATTTGTGTCCCGCCTACGGATATTCCGGATGTGGGTCGTTTTGCGGTGATTGATGATCCCCAAGGCGGCACTTTTTCAATTATTGCATTGACCGAGGTAGCGTCTGAAGTAGAATAATTGCTTGAAAGTTAAACTGTAAATCTAATCAAGGAAGACTTATGACACTCACAAAGGACGAAAAACTCGCGGTAATTCAAAAGAAAATGACCATGGTGGCAGTCATTGATTTTCCTGGCACGTTATTAATGGCGGCGGGTTTATATGGCTTGTTTGCAGGTTTTGATACAGCGGCTTATCCGATGCTGGCGAAGCCAATACTGCTGTTTGCTATGGTTGGAGTCGGAGGTTGTATTATGGTTTGGGGTCTTTTAAGGATGATGCAACTGGCACGAGAAAAGCAAGGCGTACTCAGTGAACCAAGCTAACAAGCTTATATTCAGCTTGTGGCTTTATAGATAAAAAGGCGCCTTAAGCGCCTTTTTTAGTGTTTATGAGTGACTTTGTAAACCTAGTTACTGAGTTTACGACCATAGATTAGTAAATAAATGGCTGGAATAACAAACAGCGATAGCAGCGGCGCAGTGACCATGCCACCAACCATAGGTGCGGCAATTTTCTGCATCACTTCGTTACCGGTTCCTGTGCCCCACATTATCGGCAGTAAGCCAAAAAATATGGTCGCAACTGTCATCGCTTTGGGGCGAATCCGCATTACAGCACCTTCAATCAATGCTTGGCGTAAATCATCTTTGCTATTGAGAGTGTCATGATGTTTTCGGTCTTTTATACTGTTGTTGAGATACACCTGCATCACCACGCCAAATTCAGCGGCGACACCCGCAAGGGCAATCATCCCCACAGATACCGCAACCGAAAAGTTGAAGTTCAGCAAATATAAAAACCAGGCACTGCCTACTAAGGCAAAGGGTAAACTCAGCATAATTACTGAAGCTTGAGCAAACGAGTTAAAGGTCAGCATCAGTAATATAAAAATAACTGCCAGCATTAGTGGAATGACTAACTCCATCTTGGCTTCAACACGCTGCATATATTCATATTGACCCGCAAAGCTGTAGCTATAACGTGCTGGCAAAGTGATTTGCTGGCCTAAGGCTATTTGCGCTTGCTCGATATATTCGCCGATAGAAATATCTTTAATATCGACAAACACCCATGAGATTACACGGCCATTTTCACTGGCAAGCATGGGCGGTCCATCACTGATGGTTATGTCGGCTAAAACGCTTAATGGCAGATATTTACCGGTTTTGGTTAATACCGGTAAATCTCTGAGTTTTTCGATGCTGTCACGTAACTCTCGTGGATAACGAATGTTAATTGGGTAACGTTCTTGACCTTGAATTGATTCCCCTATATTCATACCGCCTATGGCGATTTGCACCACATCTTGGATGTCACTTAGGGTCATACCATATCGAGCTGCATTTTTTAGTTTCGGCTCAATATCGATATAACGTCCACCACTACTTCGCTGCGCAAATGCTGATGTTGTGCCTGGCACTTGGCTCATTACCGCTTCGATTTCAGCGCCAATTTTTTCCAGTTCGGCCACATCTGAACCCGATATTTTAATGCCGACAGGTGTTCTAACCCCGGTGGACAGCATATCGATACGAGTTTTTATCGGCTGCACCCATGCGTTAGTCATGCCGGGCACTTTCACCGTTCTCTGTAATTCAGCAATAATAGATTCTAAGGTCACGCCTTCACGCCATTGAGCATGTGGTTTAAGCATGATGGTGGTTTCAAGCATGGTTAATGGTGCAGGATCGGTAGCGGTCATTGCGCGGCCCACTTTACCAAATACTCTTTTGACCTCTGGTACCGTTTTAATCAATCTATCGGTTTGCTGTAAAATTTCAGCGGCTTTACCTGCACTGACACTTGGCAGGGTTGTAGGCATATAAAGTAAATCACCTTCAGCGAGTTCTGGCATAAACTCAGAGCCCATCTTTGTCATCGGATAGTAAGCACTGGCTAAAATGACCAGCGCTAATAAGATGGTGAATTTAGGAAATTTTAATACCAGTTTGAGTAATGGCTGGTATATGGCAATCAAAAATCGACTGATGGGGTTTTTGCGTTCATCAGGGATATTACCGCGCACAAAATAACCCATTAATACTGGGATCAAGGTGATGGCCAGTATTGCAGAAGACGCCATAGCAAAGGTTTTAGTAAACGCCAGTGGGTGGAATAAACGGCCTTCTTGAGCTTCCAGTGCAAATACAGGAATAAAGCTTAAGGTGATGATTAGCAGGCTAAAGAATAGCGCAGGCCCTACTTCAACAGAGGCCTCTTTAATTAGTTGCCAGTGGGCTTCACCTTCGGGTGGTTTACCGTGCTCAGCCCGATATCGCTCTAAATGTTTATGGGCGTTTTCTACCATGACAATGGCGGCATCGACAACGGCGCCTATGGCAATGGCAATACCTCCTAAGCTCATGATGTTGGCATTAACCCCCATAAAATGCATGATAATGAAACTGCTTAATATAGATAATGGCAGGGTGATTATGGCAACCAGTGTTGAGCGAGCATGTAATAGAAATAGTAAGCAAACTAGGCCAACGACCAGCATCTCTTCCATCACTTTGTGCATCAGATTATCCACAGAATTGAGGATAAGTTCTGAGCGATCATAAGTGATAACTAATTCAACCCCTTCAGGTAAACCGCTTTCAATTTGCTTAATCTTTTGTTTAACATTATTAATGGTTTCAAGGGCATTCTCGCCATAGCGCATAACCACAATGCCGCCAACGACTTCACCTTTACCATCAAGTTCAGCAATACCACGACGCGCTGTAGGGCCTGTTCGCAGCTGCGCCACATCTTTCATTAATACTGGTGTGCCAGCATCAGATAACACCCCTAAAGGAATTTCGGCAAAATCTTCAATGTTTTGTCGATAGCCCGATGAAGTAATCATGTACTCGGCTTCGGCCATTTCAATAACCGAGCCACCGACAGAGCTATTAGAGCTTGCTAGCGCATTTTTAACCGTCATCAAATCGATTTGATAAAGGGCGAGTTTATGTGGGTCGACCACGATTTGATAAGATTGCTCCATGCCGCCAATCGTAGCAATTTCAGATACGCCTTCGACACTTTGTAATTCCAGTTTTAAAAACCAGTCTTGCAATGAACGCAGCTGGGCTAAATCGTGATTACCTTGTCTATCGACTAAGGCGTATTGAAATACCCAACCGACACCAGAAGCATCAGGCCCTAAAGTGGGGCTAACGCCCTCTGGAAGCTGATCTTGGGTTTGCGATAGGTATTCTAAAACCCGTGAACGTGCCCAGTAAATATCGGTATTATCTTCAAAAATAATATAAACAAATGAGTCGCCAAACATCGAAAACCCACGTACGGTTTTCGCCCCAGGTACAGCCAGCATCGCTGTGGATAATGGATAAGTAATTTGATCTTCGACTAACTGCGGTGCTTGACCTGGATATGAGGTCTTAACAATCACTTGCACATCAGATAAGTCCGGCAGGGCATCCAATGGGGTGGTGCGCATGGCTTGATAACCGATCACTGCAACCACTAAGGTGAGTAATAACACCATCGCACGTTGCTTTATCGAAGCACTGATTATTTTCTCTAGCATGAGAGTGCTCCTTAGTGGTTATGGGCTGCAGGCGCTTTATCTGCGCCGCTTAAACGTAACAAGCTACCTTGAATACTGGCTTCTGAATCAAGCAGGAACTGCCCTGAAACCACCACATGGTCGCCTTCATTTATGCCTTCAATGATCTCTGCTTTTCCTTGCGCAATGATGCCGACTTTTACAGGTACCGAAGTAAATCCGCTATCGTGACGCTGAACTACTACTCGATTTTCACGGCCGGTTAATATCAGTGCTTCTGTGGGAATAGTAATAATGTTGCGTTTAGGGCCGCCAAATAAAGACACATCCACTAAGGTTCCTGGTCGTAGGCTTGCATTTGGATTGGCTAATTTTACTCTGACACGCATGGCGCGAGTGACAGGGTCGAGTTCTGGATAGATATAATCAATGTCAGACTCAAGATCAAATAAGCCTTGGGCCGATGCAGTGACTTCTGCAGGACGGCCTTTTTCTAGCCAGCTTTGTTCATTTTCAAACACATCGGCAATGACCCAAACCGTGGATAAGTCGACTAATTCTATTAAGGCATTACCCGGTTGGATATACATGCCATCACGAATGTCCATTTGGCTGACAACCCCATCTTGTGGGGCATAAAAAGGCACTCTAAAAACAGTTTCGCCGCTGGTTTCTAATTGTTGAATAATTTTTGATGACACCCCTAAAAGCGCTAAACGTTGGCGGGCTTTACGCTCGAGAATGCCGCCACGTTGATTGTCTTGCTCCAAATAATCAAGCGCTTGTAAATAGTCATCTTGAGCATTAATAAGTTCAGGTGAATAAAGCTCATACATGAGCTGACCTTTTTTTATTTTTTGGCCAACATTATTAATATGCAGTTTTTCCACCCAACCAGTCACTCGAGCATGAACATGGGTAATGCTGTCTTCGTTATACTCAACGGTGCCGATGGTTTTAACCAGGCGCCATAGGGTATCTCTTTCAACTTGTTGAGTGCGCATGCCTAAAGCTTGCTGCATGCCGCCAGATACGCCAACCACGATTTCTTCTGTCGCAGCGCCCATGGTGACTTTTTCTAAATTCATACCACAAATAGGGCAAGTGCCTTGGGTGTCAGAAACAATATGCGGGTGCATTGGGCAGACATATTTAATGCTTGGCTCTGCATCCGAGGGTAATAGGCTTGGTTTAACAGTATTAAACACTTTATCTGCAGCACTCTGTGTGGGTTGCACTGCTAGGTTTTCTATCTGTTCATCTTGTGCATGCTGATGTTGGCTATGGTCGACTTCTTCCTCTTCTTCTTTAACCACTAACAACATATTGCACTTTGGGCAGCGGTCACCTTGTTTGTGGCTGCTAACTTCAGGGTGCATTGGGCAGATGTAGGTGGTTTCGGCGCTATGGTCTATGGCAGCCTCAGGGCTAACTTCTTCTAAGAACATATTGCATTTAGGACAAGTATCACCGGATTTATGACTAATAACTTCAGGGTGCATCGGGCAGATGTAGGTCGTTTCAGCGCTATGGTCTATGGCAGCCTCAGGGCTAACTTCTTCTAAGAACATATTGCATTTAGGACAAGTATCACCGGATTTATGACTAATAACTTCAGGGTGCATCGGGCATGAATAGCTGGTTTTTTCTGCATCATGCTGATGCTGGTGAGTCGAAATATGACTATGTGTTGCTGCTTGTTGAGCAGCGACTGGATTAGTGCATAACCCAGCTAGAAAACCCGCAATGGTGATCAATAAAATAGCGTGTTTCATCATAACCTCAAAATACGGCTGGCAAATAAAGCGAACCGTTTATAAAAACTGTAAATACTAGCAAGTATAGGTGTTTAGCTATGGCACAGAGGACAGAGCTAGGCTAAAAATATTCTGTCAGTAATTTAACTAATCGGAGGTCGAAATTCTGGAAGGGTTTTATGGAAGAAAAAGTGTGGCACTGCAGTGGCATCAGCCTTGCTGTTGACTGCTTTTGCGAGAAGGATATCAAATGTGAGCAAATGCCCTGTCATCGAGATAGTAATGCAGTGACCACAATCGATAGCGCAGCCATTTTTGCTGTCACAACAGCTTTGATCAGCTTTTTTCGATTGGAGCATTGAGCCATCGTCACAACAATGAGTCGTTTTTTGCGGGGCTTGTTCAGTCATAGATGAATGACAATTAGGGGTATCGGCACTGCTGTGTTGCTTCAGATTTGCTTGGGATGTTTTGTCGTTAGGCATTAACATCTCTGCTGATGAGCGCATGAGAGGGTTAGCGACCATAGCGTAACCATTAGTTATCAACCCTTGGCCTAAAATGGCAAAGAGGGTGATAAAAACGATTATTTGGTGCGTTAACTTAGTGCTCATGCTTTTCCAAAGTGTGTAGCCATCAATAACAATTAAATAGCGCAATAATCTAGTGATAAATCAAGAATCAAAGCTAAATTAAGTTGCTGATGATCTGGCTTAATATAACCCGAAACAATACCCGCAGCAATAAACAGCTTCAGAATATTTATACTCGCTCAAACTAACTAGTGGCAGAGGCTATAATGATTCTATAGCGCAATAAACCTGATTTTTTTACAGTATATTGCAAAGGTAGGTTAATTGTCATTTTTGTGACGGCTACTTTGCGATTTTGCTAAAGCTGTATTAAGTTTAAAGGAGTCAAATTAATTATCATTGAGCCTCAATAGTTAGATCTTGATCTCATTTTGAGCATATACTGGTAACTTATTAATTAAAACATGTTCTTAATTCGTTTTTTTATGGGCAAAACAACCTAGAATAGATTTACTATTTTTAGAACTTAAAATTTATATTTTAGAGTTTAAAAATTATAAATTATAAAACTGTTAACTGGAGATGTCCGATGAACTGGCGTGCACTATTTAAACCGAGCGCAAAATATTCTATTATCGCACTGATTGTAGTGGGTATTATTTTGGGTGTAGTGGGCTATTTCGCCACTCAACAAACTTTACATGCAACAAGTTCAGATGAATTCTGTATGAGTTGTCATAGCAATCACTCATTGAAAGATGAAGTACTAGCTTCAGCACATGGCGGCGGTAGTGCTGGTGTGACTGTTCAGTGTCAAGATTGTCACCTTCCACATGGCCCAGTTGATTACTTGGTTAAAAAGATTATCGTATCTAAAGATTTATACGGTTTCGTAACTATTGATGGTTTCAACACTCAAGCTTGGTTAGATGAGAACCGTAAAGAACAAGCAGATATCGCACTTAAGTACTTCCAAGCAACAGATTCTGCTAACTGCCAACATTGTCATACGCGCATCTATGAAAACCAGCCTGAGACTATGAAGAAAATGGCTGTCAGAATGCATGAGCGTAATGCTAAGCAAGAAGGCGATAAGAGAAAGACTTGTGTAGATTGTCATAAAGGTGTTGCTCACCCTTACCCTAAAAAGTAAGTGACGATTCATAATCAGGAGTGATGACCTGATTAAGAAAAAACCTCGCCTAGGCGAGGTTTTTTTATGCTTGCATTTCAATTAAATCTAACGACTACTCGGCTTTATCAAGCTCTAGTACTTTTTGTCGGTACTCAAGTAAACCGAAAACACCAAAAAAATACACTTTAAGATAATCAACGACAGATAACTTAAGTAAGCTGCTAAACATGGTGTTGAAAATAAGTAATTGGAAAAAATGCATTATTACAGTGATAAAAAATAAGATATTCAACACTATGCTGACTTGGCCTTCAAACGGCATAAATAAGTTATAAAACATCACTAACCACATGATTAAAGTTAAACTTTTACCACCGATAATAAAAAATTTCATGGGTATCCTCTATTAGATTTGTTGCTTGTTTGAAATGCTATTCATCAAGCTGATATTGAAATAAGCGATAGGTTACCTGACCGGCATTTTTTTGCTTGAGCTCAACCCAATGGTTTGGGATCGCTAGCTGGGTTAAATCTGATTCAGTTTCTAGGTAAATTAATGCATTCTCATTTAACCAGTTATGCTCAGCTAATAACGCCATAGTGGTATTGGCCAGCCCTTTACGAAATGGTGGGTCAACAAACACAATATCAAAGCCTTTATCGTTATTCAGACCTTGTTTTAGCAATGCCAGACTGTCGCCACTGATGACATCGGCATTGTCACATTTTAAGGTTTGTAAGTTTTGCTTTAACTGTTTGGCCGCATTGCTCTGCAGTTCGCAAATACGTGCATAGCTGGCGTAACGTGATAAAGCTTCCAGACTTAGGGCGCCACTGCCTGCAAAACAATCTAATACCCTTGCACCTCTGATATCGCTAGCAAGCCAATTAAACAAGGTTTCACGGACGCGATCAGTGGTTGGTCGTAACCCTTCTAAATCATGAATAGGTAGCTTTCGTGAACGCCATTGCCCTGAAATGATCCTGACTTGGCCGCTTGCGGACTTATTTTTGGACATTTTGCCCTCGTGATTTTGCCTGAACAAAGAAAGTGGTAGACTATGCAACCAATTAGAATACTCGATATTTTATACCAAACTGCTGTTTAAAGGTGAGGATTCCTTTTAACAAGTTTAGTATTAATGACTCGAGAAAACTTCTCCGAATTTTATCGCTCATTTAGCATTGGTAGTAGACATGGCAAAGAAAGGTTTTTTTTCGTGGTTTCGTAAAGACAAAACCAAAGAGCAAGAGCGTGTTGCACAAGAGCAACGTATCGCAGAAGAGCAAGCTGCAGAGGCTTTGGCAAAAGAACAGGCCATTGCTGCTGAAGAGGCGGAGCGATTAGCTGAACAAGAACGCGCCGCAGAAGCTGAACGTATAGCCGAGCAAGAGCGCTTAGCTGAAGAGTTACGTCTTGCAGAAGCCGAACAGGCGCGTATTGCAGCAGAGGCAGAGCGTATAGCTGAGCAAGAGCGCTTAGCTGAAGAGTTACGTCTTGCTGAAGCGGAAGAAGAGCGTATTGCTGCAGAAGCAGAACATGTTGCAGAGCAACAGCGTTTAATTGAAGAGCGAAGCCTAGCAGAAGCCGAAGAAGCACACCTTGCAGCTAAAGCTGAACGTGAAGCCGAGCAACAACGTTTAGCGGTTGAGCAGCAGAAATTAGCTGAAGAGCAACGCCTTGTCGAAGCAGAAGAAGCGCGTATTACAGCACAAGCTGAACGTGTAGCAGAGCTGCAACGTTTGGAGGCAGAGAAACAAAGGTTAGCAGAAGAGCGAAGCCTTGCTGAGGCTGAAGAACAAGCTCGTCTAGCTGCAGAAGCCGAAGCGGCGCGTATTGCATTAGAAGCTG
>NZ_JBFRKH010000001.1:0-127517 GCF_041469265.1 Shewanella sp. 10N.286.51.B2 | reverse complement strand
CCGCCGCATTTACCTTCACCACACTTGCCTTCTTTAGCTTTTTTATCGCCGCCATCTAACTGATAACCTGAATTCATTTGCTCAAAACCAAATGGATTAGCCTCTACAGACGTAGATACGCCAGCGGTTAATACGACTGCACCTAATGCCAATGCGACTGTTGTTTGCTTTACTGAGTTCATAATAATTTCCTTAAATTCAAACTTAATAATGATGACCAACAACAAACAGTGCTGGCTTACAGATGAATAGACCTACAACCTGCTACTTTTATTTCACATTAATTGATCTAAATCATCATTTTTTATTAAAAATATTGCTAGAGAAGTTCTCTAATGATTAAGGATAGGACAAAATATTCATCTATCAACTTGATATAAAAGATTAAATATGCAGTTGCAGCAGATAACAGTGAATTCAAATACTTGAAATGAATTTGTATAAAAAATTAAACTCGCTAGAATAGCGCTCCTTTTATAGTTAACCAGGTAGTAATGTGCACGTAGTCTTAGCTCCGATGGAAGGCGTCATTGATGATTTGATGCGAGAAATTTTATCTGAAATCAACCCTTATGATTTGGTGGTAACCGAATTTGTGCGGGTGATTAATCAGTTACTTCCTGAGAAGGTTTATCATAAATTATGCCCTGAGCTGCGTAATGGCGGTTTGACCGCATCAGGCACCCCGGTAAGAATTCAATTATTAGGGCAACATCCGCAAGTGATGGCAGAAAACGCCCAGTGCGCGGTTGAGCTAGGCTCATGCGGTGTTGATGCTAACTTTGGTTGCCCCGCTAAAATGGTTAACCGCAGTAATGGCGGCGCAGTATTACTGCAATACCCGGATAAAATTCACGATATAGTCAAAGCAATGCGTGATGCAGTACCAGCAGATCAACCTGTTACTGCTAAAATCCGTCTCGGTTACGAAGATAAATCATTATTTATGGAAAACGCTATCGCTGTGTATGAAGCGGGTGCTACCGAGCTTGCTATTCATGCTCGCAGTAAAACTGACGGCTATAAACCGCCAGCTTATTGGGAATACATAACCGAGGTGCGTGAGCGTTTACCTATCCCTATTATTGCTAACGGTGAGATTTGGAATAGTGATGATGCTAAGCGCTGTATGGCAGTTACAGGCTGTGACAGCATAATGCTGGGGCGCGGGGCAATGTCTCTGCCAAACCTTGCTGCCACCATAAAAGGCGTTGAAGCGCCTTACACTTGGTCACAAACGCTAAATTTGTTACTGAACTACACCCAAAAGCAGTTGGTTAACAAGAAAATTGATTATTACCCTGCCCGAGTAAAGCAATGGTTTACTTATTTGAATAAACAGTACCCTGAAGCTGATGTGTTATTCAGAGAGCTCAGAGTGCTTAAAACGGCTGAAGGTATCATTGCCATTTTAGAAAAAGCCCATGAACAACAGTTAGCGACTAACGGCTAACTTAAGCAGTCTTTTTAGCATTAACAGCTTTCATTAACTGAGAACTCATTTCTGTGATGGGTTTTCGGTTAAACAAACTGCATTATTCTTTTTGAGTCAGCAATTTGCCCCGATACAGACCATCATTGAGCTATCCCCTTCGCTATCTTGCTTAATTTACAGCACAAAATATAAGATTTTGCGCGTTTAGTTACCTACTTAGTTCACACTATATAAATAAAGCCTAATACTGAAATCCCAAATTAACTCTCAATTGATCTCCATCATAGTAAGCATATTGATTAACGGTAGACTGGATAACCAGTGAAATGAACAAACTAATTAGGTGATCTTGTGAACACTCAAGACGTACAACAAATATTATTGCAACGAGAAGCACAGTTAAAATATGAACTTGTACATCAATTAAACCAACAAACTCAGCCTTCTGCTCAAGTTCAATTTAATATGAGTTTGACCGAGTTGATTGAACTCATGAGTGAGCAGCGATTAACTGACACCCCTCTATTTGGACAACTAACCCGTCTTGATGCCGCTCTTTGCCAGCTTGAACTTGGCCTCTATGGTTTATGTTCTGACTGTGAGTCTGACATTGAAGCGGAGCGCTTGGCCGCCGATCCCACAGAGCAGCGCTGTGCTCACTGCGCTGAAAAGTACAACCAACAACATCGTCATGAGCTTAAGCTAAGTCATTAAAGCTTGATTAATGGTTTAAAGTGCTTTCTATTCTTGATAGCAATTCACCGTCATTTATGGTCCGACCCAGATTTATAGTCTAATCCAGCCACAAAGTTGTTATTCGCAAATAAAAAAACCTCCGCAAGCGGAGGTTTTTGGGTTTCAGGGAGGAGAAACTATTTTAGAACTTTTGGCTTAAGCGAACATAATAAGTACGACCTAATACATCATATAGACCTGTGTTCACATCACGATAGCCCGCAAAGTCATACCAAGTTGGCGCTTTTTCATCAAACAGGTTGTTAACACCTACTGTTACAGTGCCATCCCAGTCATGTGTGTAACCGACTTGGAAATTATGCTTAAAGTAATCAGGAGTATCTGTGATATAGCTGTAGCCAAGATCACGCCAGTAATCACCAGACTGACTGCCGATATAAACCGTAGTCCAAGCAGCATTAAAGTCGTTGTAATACCAAGCTGCGGCAAAGTTACCACGCCATTCTGGATAATCTTGAATACCAGCTAGGTCAATTGCTTCAGACTCTGCATTCGCTTGCTCTTCAAACTCTAGGATATGAGTTAAATCAACTTTAAAGTTGAAGTCACCAAAACCTGTTTCAACATTGTAAGTGGTTGCAAAGTCAAAACCTGAGGTTTTAACTGATGACATATTGATATAACCACTTTCTAGGTACTCAATTTTTCCATCACTTCCACGGTGAACTAACTCTGAACTACCGTTAATTTTTTCATCACGGATAACATCTGTTGCACTAACCGCTTCGATTTTGTTGTCGTAGGTAATGTCATAGTAAGAAAGCTCAATGCTCCAAGCATCAGTCGCATTCCAAACTGCACCTAAAGTTAGCGAGTTACCTTCTTCAGCTTCTAGATTTGGGTTACCACCAAACCAGGTTTTATGCTGATTAGCTGTTGCACAATAGTTAGCGTCAGAGTCATTATTAGCCTCACACCAAACTGAGTCATACGCGGTTTCAAAGCTAAGTGATTGTGAAGAGAACATCTCACCCATATTTGGCGCACGGAAGGAGTCACCATAACTTGCACGAACAAGTAATGAATCAACCGGTCTCCAACTGACGCCTAACTTAGGTACTACTGCATCAAATGTTGAAGAATTAACGATTTCACCACTCGCGCCAGTTAACGTACCTGATTGCTCGTATCTTTCATAACGAACAGCCATAGATACATCAATATTCGCTGGTAGGCCTAATTGAATTTCAGTATATGCTGCGGTGCGATCACGCTCAGCATCAACATCATCACCACCTGAACCGCCTGAAATAATACCTGAAGCAGATTCAGGATCTGACATTTGCTTGAAGTTAATCATTTCATATTCAGCACCAACTAACATTGCTAAAGAAATGGTATCGTTTTCCACTAATAATGTTGAAGCTAAACCGTCAATTTGAGTACTATCAAATTGACCTTGATAAACACCAGTATGATTCGCAGCACTGTAAAGCGCTGTCATTTGCTGATCCCAATCTTCATAGCTCATACCGGTAGTATTGAAAATATCGTAATTACCTGTATCTAACTCTCTTTGAATAATGCTGTCATTTATCAAATTGTAATTAAACGAGTTAGTTGTAGAACCTGAGTATTGGGCATTTAATTCCCAATCAATACCATTACCCACATCAGCAAAACCTACAAATCCACCTAAAATATCAAAGTTGTTGGTTTCTGTTAACGTATCACGTTCACCGATTTGTACCGAACGCATGTACAGCGTCATGTCTTTACCAGTCGGATTGTATTGGTTATCCGCAGCTAAGACAGGGTAATTAGTAGAGACTGGCGTACCAGCATATCGAGTATTTGTTTCACTTAGCGATGCTGAACCACGACCACGGAATTGAATGTCATCAGTGATTTGATAATTAAAATTGGTCATGAACGAATTACGTTCCATATCACCAAATAATTTGGTTACTTCACCATAACTGTAGTAACAACGGCCACTATTGTCTTCACCGATACCATTTGAGACATTCTCAGTTTGGTCACACATGTCAGAGTTTGAATAAAAATCGTAAACATAGATTGGTTCACCATCATCATCAAAGGCTGGAGTACCATCTTCATTAGTGTCTTGAACACCAGTGTTATAATAACCATTTGGCACAGAACTGAATGAACTGTAATCACCATAAGATGGATCATCCATGTTCCAAATATCACGGTCCATGACTGATTTAGTATCATAGTACTCATAAGTAAAAGTGATATTGCCTTTATCAGTATTAAAGCCTGTGGCAATTGAGAAACGGTTAGCATCACCACCTTCAACTGAAGGTTGCTCGGTACTGAAATCTAATTGGAATCCATCAAATTCCTTTTTAGTAATAATGTTAATAACACCAGCAACAGCATCAGAACCATAAACAGCAGAAGCGCCGTCACGTAAGATTTCGATACGTTCTACAATAGCTAATGGGATCTGTGAGGTATCAGCAGTGGCACCTGAACTTGAACTAGTACCAGGCATACGACGACCATCAAGTAGTACTAGCGTTGCTTGAGCGCCCAGCCCGCGCATGTTGACAGAACTCGTTGCACTAGCTCCTGAACCGTACCCTGACGTACCACGCCATGAGCCAAATGCATTTATAGAAGAGTTATTTAATACATCAGCAACTGTTTTCTCACCTGTTAATGCAATATCAGCAGCACTTAATACGGTAACTGGTGAAGAAGTTTCCATATCAACTTGCTTGATACGTGAACCTGTTACTTCTATACGCTCTACTTTTTCAGCCACTTCTTCTGCAAAAGCGACCCCCGAAAACGCAACTGATGTGGCAGCTGCTGCAAGCAAACCGCGACGGATCGCTCTTGCTGTTAATGTCATTGTACTCATGTAAATCTCCCTGGACGTTAAATATCATTAACGCATTGACTTATTATTGTTTTATTTAGTTGTACTGAAGTTAAAACCTCGATTCGATACTGTTAAATCAACGCTTAATCTTCAACATTAGTCACAGCTTTTTAACTGCCAGAGTACAAATTGATACAGATGCTCGCTCAAACAAACGACCAAAATATAAAATAACACCATTAAACAGCAACTTGAGACCAGCGACCAAAAAGAAAGCCTCCAAGCAACCGTTTGATACACTTCCTTTCAATTGATAAAGAAGAGTTTAAAAAATTAACCACTGGTAACACTGCAAAGAAAGATCAGTAAACGATACGGGATTGTTCTATAGATAAAACAAAACCCCAACCAAATGAATGGTTGGGGTTTTCATTAAGACAAACAAATTATCTTATAAACGTTAGCTTAAAACTTAACGCTTGCTCTAACGAAGAAGTAACGACCTAGTACATCATAAGTGTATGGATCGGTATTAGAGTCATTGTTACCAGTGTAGTAAGGTGGCTCTTCATCTAATAGGTTGTTCACGCCACCAGATAATCTTACATTGTTAGTCACATCGTATGATGCTGAGATATCGTGATAGACGATTGAATCAACAGACGGTGCATAACAATCAGCTGGATCATCTTTACAAGCAAATGAGTCCATACCATCAATGTAACGCGCTTCATAAGTAGCTGACCAATCATCACCAGCTGCAGTTAAGTTGAAGTTGGTTTTAAATTCAGCATAAGCACCAACACCACCAGTAATGAAGCCTTTGTAATCAACTGCATTGCCGTCTTGGTCAAATTCTTCATAGGTATCTAAGATAGAAGTATCAAGACCTGCTTTCCAATCTAAACCTAGTGCGTCAAAAGTATAAGCAATGTTTACGTCATAACCCGCAGTGTTAGTTTCACCAATGTTTTGTAAACCATTGTCAAACTTGATACGACCAGTAGCATCTATTGAGATATTAGCTGACTGACATAATGCAGTACCTGTATTGATTGTGTTGCCATTTGCATCTAAACACTGATTCGCTACATAGTTAGAATCAACGGATGTAATCGTGTTGCTGATTTCAATGTTGTAGTAATCAACAGTTAAAGATAAACCTTCAACAAAGCTTGGTGAGTAAACTAAACCAACAGTGGTGATATCAGCTTCTTCTGGGGTTAATAGCTCGTTACCACCAACTGTTACTTCTGCTTGAGTTTGTTCTGTTGCAGGGTGAACAATTTGGTCAAATGAAGGAGACTTACCACCGTATAACTCAGATACAGTTGGAGCACGGAATGCTGTTGATTGCACACCACGAACCATTAAGTCATCAAACAAACGCCAAGTTAAACCTAACTTCCAAGTATTATCAGAACCAAAAGTGCTGTAATCGAAGTAACGAATAGCAGCGCTTAAGTCAACTTGCTCAGCCAAAGGTAAACCACTTAATAATGGGATAGCCAATTCAGCATAAAACTCATTAACATCAAATGAACCGGCTGTTGCTTCAACACGTGGGTCGTTCGCTAAACCTTGCGCAGTGAGTGAATCAGGCGTGTAGTAAGCAGATTCTTTACGGAACTCGTAACCTGCAGCAAAGCCCATGGTACCGGCAGGTAAATCGACAATGTCACCAGCAAGTGATGCTGCAGCGATATCTAACTCACTGCCACCAGAGTTAACTTCAGTGTAAATAAATGGTGCAATGCTCTCGCCCATCCAAGAAGACTGTAGGAATGGATCAAAGCTTCCTTCTAAAACAGCGTCATTGATTGAACCAATGTTGTGTAAGTTAGCGAGTGTATCAACTGAGTCATTCTTACCTTTGTTGTAAGACGCATCCCAAGTCCAACCGTTTTCAAACTCACCTTCAAGTCCAACAACTAAACGAATAGTATCGACAACTTGTGAAAAGTCACGAGAACCTGACTCAACCATACGGCGACCATAGCTTAACTTTTCACCCGATTCTACCCATGGTAACAAGTCATCAGTCATAAAGCCGCCATCTGCCATTGGCTTGTATTCCCAAGGAGAACCGTTCCAAATTGGCTGTGGCGCCATTTGTTGATCAGACCAACGCTTAGAATACATCGCTTCAGAGAAGAACATGACGTTATCTGAAAGCTCGTAAGTACCAGCAAAACTAAGGTTTAAACGCTCCATTGGTGTAGATAGGAAACTATCTTTAGCGTAGTTATAACGATCATCATTTGTGAACTCGTGGTATTCACCACCTAAACCACTTAGGTCGGCTTCAGATATGCCTTCAAAATATTCGAATTCAGCCTCGCCTTTTTCATTAGCAACATACTGACCATATTTGCCTGCATCACCAATAATGCTGATAGCGTTGCCATCTTCATCTGTACCACTTTTGGTCATGTTATGTAGGTAATCACCCCAAATGTGACCGCCTTCAGAATATGAACTTCCAGCACAATATAGGCCGTTAGCACCCTCAGCGATAGGACAATCAGAGAAGTCACGGTCTGCTTGGCTTGCATCGCCACGCTTGGTGTACTGAGCGTTGATTACAACGTTACCTTTATCGAAGGTATTACCCATAGTGAAGTCAATGCTTGATTCATCTGCATCACCTTGACCTGAAATACCCGTTTGAACATTTAGCTCAAAACCATCAAAATCACGTTTTAAGATTACGTTAACTACACCAGCGATAGCATCAGTACCATAAACTGCTGATGCGCCGTCTTTTAGTACTTCAACACGTTGGATCATAGAAACTGGGATTGTGTTTAAATCAACTGAAGACGCTGCACCAGTACCTGATGCAATCATACGACGGCCGTTAACAAGAACTAAGGTACGGTTAGAACCTAAACCACGAAGGTTTACACGAGCATTACCGCCAGAACCGTTGTTTACGGCAGCGTTAGTCATCGCGCCGCCAGAAGAGGTCATCTTCTGTAATACGTCATCAATAGAAGTGGCACCAGAAGCAATAATTGCTGATGCGTCAATAACGGTTAACGGGCTAGCCGATTCCATATCTGTACGTTTAATGCGTGAACCAGTAACGGCAATACGCTCTACTTTTTCAACTTGAGCTTCTTCAGCAGCGCTAACAGAAAAAGATGAAGTTGTTGCGACCGCTGTTGCTGCTACAGTAAATAAGCCACGGCGAATAGCCTTAGCAGTTAAAGATAATGAACTCATTATTATACTCCCTTCGTCATGTTTCAAATAAACCCACAACGTTATATTTATAATTTTTAGGTTAACTAATTTAGTCAACTAAAGTCATTATTGTTAAATAAGGCGACCTTAGTCAACAAATTTCACAAATAAATAACCAATAGGGTTGCGTAAGATACAACATAAAATGAGATCGTGTTACAGGTTAAGTTAATTACATAAAAACAACTACTTACAAATACACGATAAACAGTTGTTACTAAATATAAATATAAAGTTTGCACTTTTGTTGCGCGCAACATTAAATTGGGTCAAAAATCAACCTATCGAGTTAAATATAGATAAAAGTTTAAATAATTAATAAACAACATAACACAAAGAATTTAACCTTATTAACAATTTGACAACCTAGGTATCAAAAAATAACTTTGTAAAGTTCAAATAATATTTAATAAACGTATAAATAATGACAGTAAATACATAATAAATTTCAAGCAATGTTAATTGTATGATCTAAATGAATTCTAAATATTGTTTTATCTCTTTAGTATATGTTATCGGAAATCAATTGCGTTGAGTCTCGGCGGTAAAGATGAGAGTTGGTAGAGTTTTTTTCGTGTAAAAATGAACACTGAGAGTATTAGATGTAACCGAGCAATTTAAATGACAAGAGAGGCATAACTAAAGCTAGCTTATGTAGGGAAGTAAGTAAGCTAGTCTATTTTTCATCAAAACCTTTTGTTAAACATATTTTTTAGGAATAAAAAAAGGAGCCATAAGGCTCCTTTTTAAAATCAATGTAGAATTTAGCGTGTGCGTGCACACAACTCTTCTGCACTGAAGAAGTAAGCAACTTCACGTTCAGCAGATGCTACAGAATCAGAACCGTGAGCAGCGTTCTCATCGATGCTTTCTGCGAAATCAGCACGGATAGTGCCTTCAGCAGCTTCAGCTGGGTTAGTCGCACCTAAGATTTCACGGTGAGCTAGAACAGCGTTTTCACCTTCAAGCGTTTGAACCATGATAGGACCAGAAGTCATGAATGCAACTAAAGCACCGAAAAAAGGACGCTCGCTATGCTCAGCGTAGAAACCTTCTGCTTGCTCTTTAGTAAGGTGTACCATTTTAGAAGCGATGATCTTAAGACCAGCAGTTTCAAAACGGTTGTAGATAGCACCGATGTGGTTTTTAGCAACTGCATCTGGTTTAATAATTGAAAAAGTGCGTTCGATCGCCATTGTGAGCTTCCTTTAAATAACAAATATATTTTAAAATTCGCGCGGATTATACGTAATTTAGCCTGTAATGCATAGTGTTATCGGCGTCACATAACCAAATTGTAATCATGTGAGCTAGGTTATACAAAAATTGTGATTAAACTCATACTTACAACGAATGCTGTTGGAAAGATTGATTAAGATAGCCCAATAGCATTTTAGGTAACTGCTCCACAAATTTAGCACTAGACATCGAACATGCAATTGCTGGGGTCAATGTAGGATATAAGATCTTATCCAGCAAACTATTTATCAGCATATAAATAACCATATCGGCTGCTTGTTGCTCAACGTTTGATGGCGCTATGGTCACAGTGAACTTCAACAACAGCTTAGAAAGTCGATTATAGGTTTCATTCCTGCTTAAGGTAGGATTAGAAAAAATAGTGTCCGGATGCAATCGCGCATTAAGATGAATAGTTCTAAAAACACTGCGTCTGCTATCAAGAAAATCAAATGTTTGCTGACACATCAACAAAACTTGCTGTTCTAAGGTTTCACACTCTATCAATTCTAATTCATCAACCCATTGAGATAATTCGCGCCCAAAGTCATCGTATAACAAAGGCAACAAGGCTTCTTTGTTCTCAAATCGACGATAAAACGTCCCTACAGACACCCCTGCACCTTCAGCTAATTCTTTAATACTGATATGTTCAAAGTACTTAACCTTTAATGCATCTTGTAAAGACTGCAGAAATTTATCATGAGTCACTTGGCTACGTTTTTGTTTTGGGCGTAAATCTATGGCTGACATGCATTTTTCCAGTTCGAAATCAGGGAGGAAACCAAGGTAACAATCCCAGTGTATTGTTACCTTAAGCATCATACAATTTCTACTGGCTAAACTCTAATTCAACAGGTCATTTACTGCGCTGTTAAGTTAATGTAACCCTACTATCGCTTTATTATCAGCAACGATTTTTTTAGTGTCATAGCCAATGCCATTTTTAAATACTACTGGCATGTCTTGAATACGACTAATATCAACACTCAAATCGCCATTTATTAATACTAGATCAGCATTTTTACCGACCTCAACTGAGCCAATAGTTTGCTGCTTATTAAGATAGTTTGCTGCATTCAAGGTGGCGATTTTAATCACTTCTTCGACACTAAAGCCTGCTTCATAAAGTAGCTCAATCATACGTTGATTTGAAAATCCAGCGACGACCCCGCCATAACCGGTAGGATCCGTTCCGGCCATCAACAAGCCGCCAGCTGCAACAAACTTCTTTTCTAATTGCATCATTTTATTAAACACGACAGGCCAAGTAGCATCTTCTTGCTGAGAGATAGTGAGCCAACGATTTTGATACTGCTCCCTAACTTGTGGAATAAGCGCTTCTAATGCTAATGGGTAGGCTTGTGGTCGCCCTTTTGTGAACGTTTCATAAATAGTTAGCGTAGAAGTAATAGCGACTTTCTTTTCGACTAAATAGGCAATGAGATCATTGACCTCAGGTGAATCAATATCTAAATCAACTAATGACTGATGTGCCCCTTCTGGGCACATATCTTTCTGTTTGTCTTTAACAAAATCAGTTGCGGCAAAGAAACCATGTTCAAGGTTATCAATTCCCATCTCAGCGGCTTCTCGGTAAGTAATAGAGCAAAGATGTGCTGTCACTTTATGATCCCGCAAATGCGCTTGCTCTATGACTGTTTCAAGCTCTTTTGTACGAATATTAATATAGGCTTTATATGACGTTACCCCTTCAGAAACCCAGTAATCTATCATTGCCTTAGCATTTTCTGCATCCCGCAGCGCTTTGAGTTTTAGAATTGGCAGCCCAGGACCATTTAAATACGGCGCAGTAACATCCATAGCAGGCCCAATAGTGTCACCTGAGTTAATGGCATCTCTTACATTTAAATCCCCGTAAGGTGAAGTGGTGCCAGCAGTCCTTACCGTGGTTGCACCGCCAGCTAGGTAAAGTTTGGGAAAGCTGTGGAGCATTTCGGTGTAATGGGCATTTCCGGTGGGATAAAACATATGCTCATGCATCATGATCAGGCCAGGAATTAAGGTTTTTCCCTTACCATCGATGATAGTGACGTCCTCTGCAATCGTTGTCGAAGCAGAAGCCATTATCGTTTTAATTTTCCCAGCCTCAATAACAACAGTTTGCGCTTCCTTAATTTTACTGCCAGTGCCATCGATGATATTGACATTGTTAATTGCAATTTTAGGTTGATCATATGATACATAACCACTCGCCACAGCACTTAAAGAAATACTGTAAAGCAGCATACCTAATGTGCAAAACAATTTAGATTGATTCATCCTTAACCTTATTCAAATTTATTTTGAACAAGATGATATCGTGCAAACAGATTTATGTAAATCTAGATTCACATTAGGGGCGGTTTTTATTGTTATTTTGCAGCAATACATTCAATTTCAATGCTGGCACCAAGAGCGAGACCTTTGACTGCCATAGTACTTCTTGCGGGATATGGGGAACTAAAATGCTGCTTATATACCTGATTAAATGCTGAGAAATCTTCAATATCCGTAAGCATCACAGTGCACTTAACCACATCTTTCATTTCATAACCCATTCGACCTAAAGACCCTTTAATGCCTAATAATGTCGATTGAGCTTCCGCAACGATGCCACCTTTAACTAAGGTCTTAGTCTCAGGGTTAAATCCTATTTGACCAGATAAATAGACAGTCCCGCCGACTTTCACCCCTTCAGAAAATGGCAAGGTCATGTCACCTTGCTGGGTATTTAAAAAACTAACTTCACCCTCTGAATAGCTACCAAGATTTACTGGCAGCACTTTCTGTTCAGAACTCTGCACAGCATTAACATAAAAACTCGCTAAAATAGATAAACTGACGATCAATTTCATTGTCATCCCTTAATATTATGGTGTTGTTGAAAATGTGCTTATGTCATTTAAAGTATTCAACCAAGGTTGTGCTGAACGATGCCAGATTTGCATAACCGGCGTTAATTTATTTCTTTGATCCACAACCCCTAAACGAATTCCATACACCCTAGACTTATCACCAACGGAAGTGGCGTACATTGCTGAGCCACATTGCTGACAAAAACCTTGGGCTCGTTGATTACCACTTTCGGCAACTTTGATGTATTCCTTTGGCGTGCCTTTGATAAAATTCATACCGTCAACTTCTGACATCACTACCGTCCTAAAGGCGCTAGCCGATAGTAATTGGCAATCAGTGCAATGACAGATGACAACTTTTTCTGGTAAAACCTTGGCAGTAAAAACTAACTCACCACAATGGCAATGTCCGGTGATGTTCATATAGTCCTCTAGATAAAATGATGCCAACTTAGTTTGCGAATGCAAATTCACAAACAAGATAGTTACATTAATTCAACATTGCAACTTAAAATCGTGTCAATGAGTAAAGAAGTAAATTGCTTTAGAGATAATTAGCATAACGAACATAAAGAATATCGAGCGAAGGGGGATATGAATAATGACGCAAAGAAAAGTTAACTGTTTCTAAAAATTGTCCAAAAAAAAGCAACCTCTATAGATATAGACGTTGCTCAATTTATTACACCCGTTAACTGTATTTGAAGATTCTAGCCTTCACTGACCATATTAACGGTATACTTTGGTATCTCGATAACCATATCAGTATCAACAACTTTAGCCTGACAAGCTAGACGACTTTCAGGCTCTAAACCCCAAGCTTTATCTAGCATGTCATCTTCCAATTCATCACTTTCTTCTAGCTCATCAAAGCCTTCACGGACGATACAATGACAAGTGGTACAGGCACATGACTTTTCACAAGCATGTTCAATATGAATGCCATTTTTTAAAGCAACGTCTAAAATCGTTTCGCCTATTTCTGCTTCAAGAACTGCTCCATCAGGACACAGCTCTTCATGGGGTAAAAATACTAACTGCGGCATTTGTTCACCTATATATTATCGACAGACTGGCCTTTCAGTGCTGTTCGAATTGAATTATCCATACGACGATTAGCAAACTCTTGGGTTTGTGCATCTAACGCTTCAATCGCTTTTTCAATCGCGTCAGTATCATCGCTTTGAGCGGTCACTTGTAACTGTTCAATGGCGCTATAAATAGCACTGCGCTCTTGCTCATTTAATAAGTCCGCATCTTTTGCTAATGCTGCGGTTAGTGTTTCCACTACTCGAGACGCTTCAACTTGCTGCTCAGCTAGCATACGACGGCTAATGTCATCTTTAGCATGCTTCATTGAATCTTTCAGCATAGTCGCTATTTCAGAGTCAGATAAACCAAATGAAGGTTTAACCTGAATCGTGGTCTTCACTTCGGTTGATTTTTCCATAGCGGTTACGCTAAGTAAACCATCTGCATCCACTTGGAAGGTCACGCGAATATGCGCAGCGCCGGCTGCAAGTGCTGGAATACCATTTAAGGTAAAGCGCGCTAATGAGCGACAATCGTCAACCATTTCACGCTCGCCCTGCACCACATGAAATGCCATCGCCGTTTGACCATCTTTAAAGGTGGTAAACTCTTGAGCTCGCGCCACTGGAATGGTGGTGTTACGGGTGACGACTTTTTCAATCAGCCCACCCATAGTTTCGATACCCAAAGACAATGGAATAACATCAAGTAATAATAAGTCAGATTCTGGTTTGTTACCCACCAAAATGTCAGCCTGGATCGCAGCGCCAATGGCAACCACGCGATCAGGATCGATTGAGGTTAACGGGGTTTTCTTAAAGAAATTTTCAACTTGTTCACGTACTAAAGGCACGCGAGTTGAACCACCAACCATTACAGTTTCGATAATCTCATCAGTACTGACATCGGCATCACGTAACGTGCGGCGACAACTGGCAATGGTTTTTTTCACCAGTGAACTGATCAATGTTTCAAAATCAGCTTTAGTCAATTGTGTTTCTACGCGCTCAGCATTATCTAACGTAATCGATGCTATGCAGCTCTCAGATGTGGTTAAGTGCTCTTTAACTCTTCTCGATTCAATCAATAATTGACGTGAAAGCGTGGCAGACAAATCAGTTAAACCAAAAGCTTGCTGTAGATGTGCTTGCAATAAATGGTCAAAGTCATCACCACCTAACGCAGAGTCACCACCAGTGGCTAATACTTCAAACACGCCGCGATTTAGGCGCAGTATTGAAATATCAAATGTGCCGCCACCTAAGTCGTAAATGGCAATCACACCTTCTTGTTTTGAATCTAAACCATAGGCAATTGCTGCTGCCGTTGGCTCATTGAGTAAACGTAATACTTTAACACCTAATAGCTCTGCTGCATCTTTAGTGCCTTGACGCTGGGCATCATCAAAATAAGCCGGTACGGTAATCACCACACCTTCAAGATTGCCACCTAATGTCAACTCGGCGCGAGCAATAAGAGGCTTTAAAATTTCAGCCGAGACTTGCACGGGGTTAACAGCGCCAAAAGCAGTATTAAAAATCGGTAAGCCATTGTCACTTGAGCTAAAGTCGTAGGGTAACTGTTGCTCTTTTGCTTGAATATCAGCAAGGCTTCTACCCATAAAACGTTTTACTGAAACAATGGTATTTTTAGGATCTTGGGCAGATTGTGCTTGCGCATTAACACCAACATCAATAGATTCGGCATTATAATGGACCACAGAAGGAAGAGAATGCTGCCCGTTATCATCAACTAATGTTGATGCTTCGCCACTTCTAACAGCCGCTACTAAAGAGTTTGTGGTACCTAAGTCGATACCAACAGCGAGACGATGCTGATGGGGCGCGGCGCTTTGACCGGGCTCAGCGATTTGAAAAAGGGCCATAGTAATCCAATAGTTTATTAGTGAACATTCATCGATTAAATCAAAACAAAATGCTCTGTTAAAAACAGAGCATTAAGTTTACCAATCCATTAGTCTAGTAATGAATCTTCAATTTTAGCGAGTTCATCTTGCAATTTTGCCATAAATTTTAGCTTTCTGATCTGATCTGCCGCTAATAAATTATCATTATCGGTGTCTTTAACCAGTAAAATAGCAAGGCTTTGCGAGAGTGACTTTTCAAAATCAGCAAAAGAGTCAAATAAGTCACTGATTAAGTCGTCGGGTTGCTGGCTGTGCTCGATATCTTCTAATGCTTCACGCCATTCCATCTGCTGCATTAAAAATGCAGTGTCTTTAACTGTGGTGGTTTCATGGCTTATATCAATACCACGAAGGCTCAATATGTGTTCGGCACGTCTGAGCGGATTCTTGAGAGTCTGATAACCATCATTAACTTGTGCAGTACGCTGCACGGATAATAATTTTTGTTGCTCAGATCCATTAGCGAATTTATCGGGATGAACCGCCCGTTGCAGTTCGCGGTAGCGTTCTGCAAGTTGGGCGATATCGATATCAAAGGAAGGTGAAAATTGAAATAACTCAAAATAATTCATTGGCAGATATCATGCTCTTTGATTGGTGATTTGCGATACAAGCTTCATAGTATAGATTAACTAAACAGTGAAACTTTCACCACAACCACATTCACCTTTGGCATTAGGGTTGTTAAATTGAAAACCTTCGTTTAGGCCTTCTTTAACAAAATCTAACTCTATACCTTGCAGATAAATAAAGCTTTTGGCATCTATGATGATATTTACGCCTTCGATGTCATAAACTTCATCGTCGTCATTAATTTCATCGACAAACTCGATGACATAAGCCATACCTGAACAACCAGATGTTCTTAACCCAAGGCGTAAACCTAAACCTTTCCCACGATTTACTAGAAAAGATTTAACTCTATCAGCCGCAGCTGGGGTCATTGTAATTGCCATCTTAACTCCAGGTATTACTTATCTTGCTTTGATTTGTACTCATCCAACGCTGCTTTAATAGCATCTTCAGCTAAAATTGAGCAATGGATTTTAACTGGTGGAAGCGCTAACTCTTCTGCAATGTCTGCATTTTTAATCGTAGCGGCTTCTTCAACAGTTTTGCCTTTAACCCATTCTGTTACTAATGAGCTTGATGCAATGGCACTACCACAACCATAAGTTTTGAATTTAGCATCTTCAATGATGCCATTCTCGCCTATTTTAAGTTGTAATTTCATTACATCACCACATGCGGGTGCACCTACCATTCCGGTTACCACTGATGGATCATTTTTATCAAATGAACCAACGTTACGTGGATTTTCATAATGTTCGATTACTTTTTCGCTGTAAGCCATAACAATTCTGCTCCGTTTATCGCTATCGATAATAATGTATTAGTGATGTGCCCATTGAACTTGATCAAGGTCGATACCATCTTTGAACATCTCCCATAATGGAGACATTTCACGTAATTTACCGATAGATTCATCAATTACTTTAATTGCATGCTCGATTTCTTCATCAGTGGTAAAACGACCGATTGAGAAGCGAATTGAGCTATGTGCCATTTCATCATTTAAGCCTAGTGCACGTAATACGTAACTTGGTTCTAGGCTTGCTGAAGTACATGCAGACCCTGATGAAACCGCTAAATCTTTAAGCGCCATCATTAATGACTCGCCTTCAACAAAGTTGAAGCTGACGTTGAAAATGCCGCAATAACGTTGCTGCATGTCACCATTAATATAAGTTTCTTCAATATGTTTAATGCCATTCCATAACTTGTCACGTAGACGAAGGATACGGGCACTGTCTTCAATCATATCTTGCTTAGCAATCGCGGCTGCTTCGCCTAAACCAACAAGTTGATGTGTCGCTAATGTACCACTACGCATACCACGTTCATGTCCGCCACCATGCATTTGTGACTCTAAACGGATACGAGGCTTACGGCGCACATATAATGCACCTACGCCTTTAGGCCCATACATTTTATGGCCAGAAATTGAAATCAAATCAACTTTAATTGCTTGTACATCAATCGGTAATTTACCAGCACTTTGTGCTGCATCCATATGGAAGAAAATACCTTTTGAGCGACATAATTCGCCAATGGCTTCGATGTCTTGAATCACACCAATTTCATTGTTTACATGCATGATGCTCACTAAAATAGTGTCTTCACGCATGGCAGCTTCAATCACTGACAATGCAATTAAACCGTTTGCACTTGGTTCAAGGTAAGTGACCTCAAAGCCTTCACGTTCAAGCTGACGACATACATCTAACGTTGCTTTATGTTCTGTCTTGCTAGTGATGATGTGCTTGCCTTTCTTGTGATAGAAATGCGCAATACCTTTAATGGCAAGGTTACTTGATTCAGTCGCACCAGATGTAAATACAATTTCACGGTGATCAGCGTTGATTAAATCTGCTACTTGGTTACGAGCAATATCAACTGCTTCTTCGGCTTGCCAACCATAACGATGAGAACGAGATGCTGGGTTACCAAACACACCGTCCATTGTCATAAATTGCACCATCTTGTCGGCAACGCGTTTGTCGACAGGGGTTGTTGCGGCATAGTCTAAATAGATAGGAAGCTTCATCATACACTCCGTACTGAGTAGCCCAAAGGAGGCTACTAACAACGTACATATAAATAGTTATCAATATATGAACAGGAAATTATAAACTAACTCTATGTTCATTCTGCATTTCATCTTGCTTTAGTGAGATAAATTGAACATCTCGTTTGTGCATCAATCCAGCAAGTGTAATGCCATCTAAGAAATCTGAAATTTGTTTACTTAAGTCACCCCATAGCGAATGGGTTAGACAGCGGGTGCCACTTTGGCAGTTCCCTTTTCCCTGACAACGAGTCGCATCGACAGACTCGTCAACAGCATGGACAACCATGCCTACAGAGATATCATTGGCTTCTTGGCCTAGGCGATAACCGCCACCAGGACCACGCACGCTTGATACAAGACCATGTTTACGAAGCTTGGCGAAAAGTTGCTCAAGATAGGAAAGCGATATCCCCTGTCTCTCAGAAATATCCGCTAAGGGAACTGGCCCGGTAGCTGAGTGAATTGCAACGTCCAGCATAGCTGTCACTGCGTAGCGACCTTTTGATGTCAGTTTCATAACGTTATTTGCTCCCATAAACCATAGAGCAATTTCACCATACCCGAGTATTTTAGTCAAGTATTTAACCAAGTAATTTACTCAAGTATTATCTCTCGTTCACATCTAACAATTTAGGTCTTAAAATTTGCAGGGCTATTTAACCTTTTTATAGTGCAAGATTCAATGCCAGCGAGCCATTAAAAGCCCTAATTTGTGATAAATTCGTCCTACTTTTACAAAAATGCTTCAGTTGTTAAAATTTGCAGTACAGAAATAAAAAATCGACACCCAGATAAGTGGGTGTCGATTGTGTCATTTTCAAGTCTACTGATTATATAATCGGGTCAAACTTATCAATTTCTTGAGTACGTTTTTCAGCCGCTTCTTGTTCAGCTTCAGTAAAGTCGTCAACATTCAACTCTGGTAGCTTTTCAGTACAGACTTCACCGCCCATGGTTTGCACCGCTTGGCAAATCTCTTGTACTTTAGAGTCCATTAAATGCATATGATCAAGCATTTGCCCAATGGCACTGGCAACAGGATCTGGGTTGTCTGGCGACACTGCATAGGCATCAAAGCCGTATTTTTTCGCCATGGCGCTTCTACGCTCAGTTTGTTCTTTCGATTGCGCTGAAGGACTTGATACCACGCGGCCAGGTATACCCACTACAGTAGTGTCTTTAGCAACATCTTTAACCACTACTGAATTTGAGCCAACTCTAGCGCCATCATGCATCGTAATAGGCCCCAGAATTTGTGCCCCAGCACCAACCACCACATTATTTTGCAGTGTTGGGTGACGTTTTCCCGCTTGCCATGTTGTGCCACCTAAGGTAACGCCATGATAAAGCGTACAATCATCACCAATTTCGGCTGTTTCACCAATCACAACGCCCATACCATGATCGATAAAGAATCGACGGCCAATAGTCGCACCAGGATGAATTTCGACCCCTGTTAACCAACGCGAAAAAGTAGACAAACATCGAGATAGCAGACGCCAATTTGCATTCCAAAGCTTGTTACTGATGCGATGGATCCAAATTGCCTGCATACCAGGGTAGTTCATTAATATTTCGAAACTACTGTTCGCCGCGGGATCGCGGTGATATATAGATTCAATATCTTCTTTTAGTCGCGCAATCACGCCCATATAACAATCCTTAATACGTTAACGTTATGAATCTTTGTTCTCGTCTGATTTCGCGACTTTTTTATCGATTGAAGTCAATATACCGCGCAGAATATTCATCTCCGCAGTTTCAACCCTTGCACGGGCGAATAAACGTTTAAGTTTGGTCATAATCTGCCCTGGATGATTCTTAATAATGAAGTTAGTTTTTGTTAGTGTTGACTCAAGGTGTACATAAAAACGCTGTAAGTCTTCTGCTAACGGGTATTCTTCTTCAACCGTTGCTTTTTCATCTAACGCAAGGTGGGCCATACGGGTTTCATAACAAATGATTTGTACCGCTTGCGCCAAGTTCAATGAGCTATATTCTGGATTTGCAGGTATGGCTACATGATAATGACACTCTTGTAATTCCTCATTGCTTAACCCGTGGTTCTCACGACCAAAGACAATCGCTACAGGCCCTTTTATCCCTTCAAGAGCAAGTTTTTCACCTGCTTCTTTTGGCACTAGCATTGGCCAATCTAAAGTACGACTTCTGGCACTGGTTGCAATGACTAAGCTACAGTCTTTGATTGCATCTGTTAAAGAATCAACAATAGTGATATCTCGGATTAAATCTGCTGCGCCAGCAGCAAGTGCAATAGATTGCCCATCAGGCTCAACTCTTGGTTCAGCCAAATATAAATTTGATAACCCCATGGTTTTCATGGCTCTTGCTGTAGAACCAATATTACCAGGGTGTGATGTACCCACTAAAACAACGCGTATATTACTCAGCATGAAACTACTTTATTCTTTAAAAAACTATTTTGGAATAGTAACACAAGCAGCAATTAATTCGTTATATGAAAATCTGCATTTGATATAACTGTCAAAAAGCGTATAATATGCCGCTGATTTATTCGTTCTTTAACATCCAGGGGATTGCTATGCATCCGATGCTGACTATTGCCACGCGCGCTGCACGCGCTGCGGGCCAAACTATTATGCGCGCCTACACTGAACTCGACAATGTTGAGATTGATTCAAAAGGTCTAAATGACTTTGTTACGAGTGTAGACAAGGAAGCTGAATCTACCATTACATACCAAATTCGTAAATCTTACCCAGATCATACGATTGTTGGCGAAGAAAACGGTGAAAACCGTGGCACCAATAAAGATTATGTGTGGATAGTTGATCCTTTGGATGGTACCAACAACTTCGTTCGTGGTATCCCTCATTTCGCAGTTTCTATCGCTGTTCAATACAAAGGCAAAATTGAAGTTGCCGTTGTTTACGATCCTGTACGCGAAGAACTGTTCTCTGCCGTTCGTGGTAAAGGCGCTAAAGTTAATGACTTCCGTCTACGTGTAACTAATGTTAAAACACTTGATGGCACCATTATTGGTACTGGTTTCCCGTTCAAAGCTCGCCAACACACTGAATCTTACCTAAACATCTTAGGTGAAGTATTCCCTGTATGTGCAGACATTCGTCGCACCGGTTCAGCCGCACTTGATTTAGCCTATGTTGCCGCGGGTCGTTTTGACGGTTTCTTTGAAATCGGTCTTAAGCCTTGGGACATCGCAGCAGGCGACTTAATCTGTCGTGAAGCTGGCGGTACTGTAGCTGACTTTACCGGAAACCATAACTATATGACTTCAGGTAATATTGTTGCAGGTTCTCCTAAAGTGACTTCCGAGTTAGTTAAAATTATGCGTCCTTTATTAAATGAAGGCTTAAAACGCTAATTTCAATTAACGCCAAAAGCCGCCTTTTATGGCGGCTTTTTTGTATCTGCAGTTCTTTAGCCTTCAATGGCACTGCTAAATAGTGATGATATTGGGATAAATTTATATTATTTGAACTAGATCACTCAGTATTATTCCATTTAGCAGAATATACTGAATTATCAATCAAATTTATAATAAGAGATGTAATAATCATGCCACTCCCTATACTCCGCCAAATAGGTGTTAAAAGCCTTAAAGGCGTCGAACATATCGTTCTTTTCATTATTTCTCTTGCGACCGTCTTTGCCATTGGCGAAGAGGTGATGCATATGTTCGATATTAGAACCGTAGAACTTGCCGATTTGCTACTACTCTTCATTTATCTTGAAGTCTTAGCCATGGT
Organism: Shewanella sp. 10N.286.51.B2; assembly: GCF_041469265.1. Lineage (NCBI taxonomy): Bacteria > Pseudomonadati > Pseudomonadota > Gammaproteobacteria > Alteromonadales > Shewanellaceae > Shewanella > Shewanella sp. 10N.286.51.B2. Next base: position 105,840 of record NZ_JBFRKH010000001.1, on the reverse strand, counting down.
GGTCAATTACCTCGAGTCAGGTAAGCTACCTATCCGCATGCCACTATATATTGCTATTGTGGCACTGGCCCGTTACTTAATTCTTGATATGAAAGATATGGATGACTGGCGCATACTGGCGATTTCTGTTTCAACGATTGTGCTAGCAGCCACGGTCATTGTCATTCGCTGGGGACAACTGAAACTGCCCTACCCTAAAAGCAAAGATTTCGACTAAGCTCACAGAGTAGACACCTTTGTTAATTTATATCAACAAATAAAGCGATAAGTGACTTACTTATCGCTTTTTTTAACGATGTTGATTACTATCACTAATAATGACTAATACTTATGATGGATTAAGCAAACAGGGAGCGATAAGGTTATGTCAAATGAGCCTATAGGGTTTGAAGAAAAAAGAGCTTCTTTAAGAGTCGATATGGAAGCCGAGCGAGTTTTATTGCATTGGATTGACGCTAATGGCCAGCCCCAGGAAGATGCTGGCATTTGTATCGATTTAGCCCGTAAAGGAATTTTAATCGACTATAAAGCGCCGTTTGCCTTAGGCGACTTAATCGCAGTCACCTTCAACCATAACACTGACAAACAAAATACCATCAAAGGCCAAGTATGTCGTTGCCTTGAGTCAAATCCACAGAGTTATCATATTGCCATGCAGTTGCTTTAAACGCTTAAAGCAGTGCAATATCTTTAACATTAAGGTGATACTATGATTATATTAGTCGGCGGCGAAAAAGGTGGTAGTGGCAAAAGTTGTTTAGCGCAAAACCTCGCTGTATATGTAACCGAAACCTTCAATGCCAGTGTATTGATGGTTGATTGTGACCCGCAAAAAACCACCTCAGATTGGATCCAAGCCAGAAATGAACACCCCAGTTTAAAACCCATTAATTGCATTCAATTATACGGCAAAATCCGTAATGATTTACTTAGTCTTAATGAGCGCTTTGAATACGTTATTGTCGATTGCGGTGGTCAAGATAACCTTGCCATGCGCGCAGCGATGTCAGTCGCCACTTACGTACTCATTCCGCTTAGGCCCAAAAGACGTGATTTAAAAACGCTTCCACACATGGAGGACATGCTAAGCACCTGTAAAATGGTCAACCCAAAAATGGTGGCTGCAATAGTCGTCAGTCAATGCCCTGCTCTGCCATCGCAATTTAAGCGTATTTTAGAGGCCAAGGAAGTAGTGCAATCATTTGGCTTAAAAGCGCTAAATGCCATTACCTTCAATCGTAATATTTATGATGACAGCGAAGAAAGTGGCTCGTCAGTGCTTGAGATTGACCCTGAAGGTAAAGCAGCAGTAGAAATTCGCGCCATAGCCGAAGAGCTTTTTGCCATTCCACCAGATAATAGCTTCGAGTTTTAGGTCTGATATGCTGAAGTTTCAGTGTGGTTAACTTAGCACTGAAACATTTCAGCACTAACGTCATCAGCAAGCCAATGTTATAATGTCGGCAAATTGGTAAATTAAGCTGCGTACATGACTCAAGCAAACAATCCTCTTCATGGAATTAAATTAGAAACTATTGTCACTGAATTAGTGGAAAAGTATGGCTGGGAAGAATTAGGCAGCCGCATTAATATTCGCTGTTTTCAAGATAATCCAAGTGTTAAATCCAGCCTCAAGTTTTTAAGAAAAACCGAATGGGCCCGTGATAAAGTTGAATACTTATGGCTAAAAACCAACAAGCTGCCTTTGCCTGCTCCTAAAGTTTATGATGCAGCAAAATCAACGACAAAGGCTCATCAAGGCTCGGGTGGCAAACCTGTGTCCAAAGCGCAAAATAATAAATGCACTGCAGGTGTTAACGCTGATATTTGGGGCAAATAAACACCATTGATAAACAAGCGGTCTGAAACAAACCTCTAACTACCTGTTTATTCGGTAAATAGTACAAAAAAGCCTGATTGGTTTAATTAAACCATCAGGCTTTTTTGTAACCGATGAAACTACATAGGGAATTCAAAAATTAATCGCCACACCTGTAACTCCCCATCAGTTTGATAACTCATACCAAATCGGTCTGTACTGAACCATCCCCAACCTAACGGCTTAGACAAGGCTAATGTCACTCCCACTTCATAGGAATATTGCGTAAGCACATTTTCTTGCACTGGGGTAACAAACTTAAGTTTATCGAAATACCAGCGCCCCGCTACAAACAAGCGTGGCTCAACGGTATACTCACCCCAATCCCAGCGTTGATTTAAGCCAAAATCAATGCCAGATTGCAATACAGAATAGCCATCAGAGCTGTCATTGATACTGCTTTTATAGCCAGCATAATAAATTCGGTTAACCCACACCGGATTATATTTGGGTTGTGCCAATTCATATAACGCTGAAAAACCAGTAGAGAAAATCCCCACATTACTGGAATTTGAAAAGTTATGCCCGTAGCCCAAATCTAAATAGGTTTCTAGGGTGAGCTGCTCGTCATAAAACCATTTGTACTCAATCCCTGGGGTTATGGTCATAGTGCCGACACCATCGGGTAGTTCACCTTCTGGCAAGTCACTAAAAGAGTAATTAAAAAAGCCCAATGAAACTGGCAACCTTAGGGTCAGCAGGTGATCATCGGCCTGTTCAATATCAAATGCGAAAGGAATATTGGCCACTGCAGCGCTCTGGCCAGAAGCGCGATAAATCCCGCTGCCAATATAATTTGCAAAAGCGTAATGGGAAAGATCGGGGTTGTCAGCATCAAATTGAGCCTGACAAGGTTGAACAACAAAAAGCGCTGCAATAGCTATTACAGCGCTTTTATATAATGGAAATTGATTTGCTTTAAAACCAGTAAACCAACTCAGTAACATGATTTAATCTACGCTATTTCGTCAACTGTTATTTATTGTCATCAATAAAATGGTGTTCTGTCATCATATGACCTAACTCGGTTGATTTGGTTTTTAAATATGCTTCATTGTAACGGTTTTTGCCCACTTGCAATGGAACTCTTTCGTTCACTTCAATGCCAACTGCCTGCATGGCCTTCACTTTACGTGGATTATTGGTCATTAACTTCACTTTGCTAACACCAATTTGAGCTAACATAGGTTCAATCATATCGTACTTACGCATATCAGCTTCAAAACCTAAACGTTCGTTAGCTTCAACAGTATTGGCACCTTGATCTTGCAGTTCGTAGGCTCGGATTTTATTCAGTAAACCAATGCCACGGCCTTCTTGTCTTAAATAAAGAATAAAACCTTGGCCTAATTCAGCAATATTTTGCATTGCAGTTTGCAGCTGAAAACCACAATCACAACGCAAACTAAACAAGGCATCACCGGTTAAACATTCAGAGTGAATACGACCTAACATTGGCTCATTAGCATTTAGCTCACCAAACGTTAGCGCAACATGTTCTTTACCGGTTTCGGTATCTTCAAAACCATGCATTGCAAATACGCCCCAAGGCGTAGGTAACTTAGAAGTGGCGATATATTTAATCGACATTGACCAACCTTTCAGACAACGCTCAATTTATGAGTCTCATCATCCATGCAACTGACTTACGTCATAACTAATAGGGATAAACTGGATTAGAATTTTGCTGGGGCAAAACCAGTTACTGCTTTAATATTCATTTCGCGGCCAAGCGCAGTCATTGGATGTACAACAACTAATCCTTTAACTGATTTTTTTAATTTACCCATGTCTGCTTGTTCCGCTTTGGTCAGCACACGACTAAATTTTAGTTCTTTTACATCTTTACCGGCTTTGTTTAATTGACGTGATTGCTGATTTTTCAAACTTGCAATACGTTTTGTTACTGTCGCGATCTCTTTTTTAAACTGCATGATAACCGCTTTATCTTCACGGGCTTGTGCAGCAGCAAGTTTACGGCGAAACTTTTCTGCTTTATCGTTTAATGCTTGCAGTTCTTCTTTTAAATTCATTGTGTTACCTTAAATTTCAACATTGTGCCACTGACACAATAACATGCTCAAACACAGCACTTGTATCAATCCAACACGTTTACGGAGGCGAAGTATAACAGTTCGTTAGACGAAACACATTATCCACAGCAGCTTATGGTTAATCTATTTGAACTAAATCATGAATAATTTGATTACTGCTACCACGCCACTTCAAACTGGGATCCGCTAAATCTTGCTCGAACTTGCCATCCACTAACACATCTACATAGTCTAATACTTGCAGTTGTTTGAGGGACATTTGATCGAGCTTGTAGCCACTCCATAGCCAAATGTCTTTATCTGGGCATTGTTGTTTTACCCGTTTAACCAAAGACAAAATGCTGTCGAGATTAGCTGGGAATAATGGGTCGCCACCAGAAAGTGATAAACCACGGCGCTTGATACGAGTATCATTTAAATCAGCAATAATTTGATCTTCCATCATTTGGCTAAATTCATGGCCTGAACGAGGATCCCAAGTAGACTGATTATAACAACCACGGCATTGATGCTCACAACCTGAAACAAACAAGGTCGCGCGGGTACCTGGGCCGTTGATCACATCGATAGGAAAATACTGATGGTAATTCATAATCACTTCTCTTACTGCTCATTGTCGCGTAAACACTCACGCTGTAAACCTATTTGCATCACTAAGGCCAAACCAAAACAAGGCGCTTAAAGCGCCTTGTTGGGTTAATCACGGAATTAGCTTTGCTAACTTCATGAATTTGCTATTTATAAATGCTTAACGCGGCGTTTAACTTCTTCTTGCTTACCATAGTTAAATGGTCTTGCATCAGGGCTGCCTAGATAACCACATACACGACGGGTTACCGACACACGGCTTGGCTCATGGTTGCCACATTTAGGGCACACAAAACCTTTACTGGTACAGTTAAACTCACCAACGTAACCACAGTCATAACATTCATCGATTGGGGTATTGGTACCGTAATAAGGCACTCTGGTGTAACTGTAATCCCAGACGTTTTCTAATGCTTCAATATTGTGCTGCATGTTCGGGAACTCACCGTAACAAATAAAGCCACCATTGGTGATTTCTGGGTACGGTAATTCAAACTCAATTTTATCGTATGGATTGACTTTCTTTTCGACGTCTAAATGGAAACTGTTAGTGTAGTAACCTTTATCAGTAACCCCTGCAACCACACCAAACTCTTTGGCATCTAGCTGGCAAAAACGACTACATAAGTTTTCACTTGGGGTGCTGTATAGGCTAAAGCCATAACCTGTTTCTTGTTTCCACGCTTCAGTCGCGCGCTTCATCACTGAGATAATTTCAATGGCTTTAGTGCGTAACAGCTCGCTATCAAACACGTGCTCATCAGTACCATAAAGTGCATTAATGGTTTCATGTAAGCCAATGTAGCCTAATGAGATTGACGCGCGGCCATTTTTAAAGATTTCAGACACATCATCATCTGCATTTAAACGAACACCACAAGCACCTTCCATATATAGGATTGGTGCAACACGCGCTTTTACACCCACTAAGCGGGCAATACGGGTATCGAGTGCTTTACGAGCGAGTGTCATTCTCTGTTCTAATAAGGCAAAGAAAGCGGTTTCGTCGCCCTTGGCTTCAATGGCGATTCTAGGTAAGTTTAAGCTGACAACACCTAAGTTGTTACGCCCTTCATGAATTAACTCACCATTTTCTTCATAAGTTCCTAAGAATGAACGACAACCCATTGGCGTTTTAAATGAACCAGTAACGCGTTCAACTTGTTCATAATTAAGAATATCTGGATACATGCGCATGGTGGCACACTCTAATGCTAACTTCTTCACATCGTAGTTAGCATCAGCAGCTTTATGATTTAGGCCATCACGAATAGCAAAAACCAGTTTTGGGAATACCGCTGTTTTACGGTTTTTACCTAGACCTGCCATACGTACTTTAAGAATCGACTTTTGAATTAAACGCGCTTCCCAGCACGAGCCTAAGCCAAAACCAAAGGTCACAAATGGCGTTTGGCCATTGGCGGTATGAAGGGTATTTACTTCATATTCTAAAGACTGGAATGCGTCGTAACATTCTTTTTCAGTTTGCGCCATGGCAAAGGCTTCAACATCTGCTACGCCCCACTCTTTACCGATAACCAACTGCTTTTGATAGCTCTTTTGAACGAACTCAGCTAATACTTCATCAATGCGGTTAATGGTGGTGCCGCCATAGATATGGCTAGCCACTTGGGCAATAATTTGCGCAGTTACAGCAGTCGCAGTTGAAATTGATTTAGGGGTGTCAATTTCAGCGTTACCCATTTTAAAACCATGGGTTAACATGCCAGCTAAATCAATTAGCATGCAGTTAAACATTGGGAAGAATGGTGCATAGTCTAAGTCGTGATAATGCAGTTGACCTGACTCATGTGCAGCAACAATATCTTTTGGCAATAGATGCGACTTGGCATAATGTTTGGCCACGATGCCAGCAAGTAAATCCCGTTGAGTTGGAATAACTTTAGCGTCTTTATTGGCATTTTCATTTAAAATCGACGCGTCGCTTTGTTCAACCAAACCACGAATTTCACAGTTCAATTTACTTTTGGCTTCACGGCAAATATCACGGTCGTGACGATACTCAATATAATGACGCGCAACCTCTTTATGAGGACCTTCCATTAATAAGTTTTCAACTAAAGCTTGTAAATGATGGATCTCAACTTCTTCATCGTTAGCAACTTGATCTCTAATCACACAAGCGACTGTTGAAGCATAGTCTTCATCAGCACTACCTGTAGCAGTTTCCATTGCTGCAACAATGGCATCCTTGATCCGCGACTCATCAAATAGAGTACGACAACCGTCCCTTTTAATTACTACAGGCATTACTTTTACTCCTTTTATGCACAGGATATAAACACTATATATCCACACATAATTATCAACAAACACAATATATGGTGCATTAGGCAATAATAGGCACTAAAAATCCATGATCTAGATCATGTTTTGATGAAGGGGAACAAAATGAAAAAAATTACTGCCAAGCTCAACACTATTTAGAAAAGTTGAACTTGACCAGGTTATAAAAAGCAGCTACTGAGTGCTGAAACGCCTATAAATAGATTGCTATTTATTACAGATTTAAACTGGTAATTGCAGGCTTATACGAATAGTTATCGCAGATTTATACAAATAGTTATCACAGATTTATACTGGTATATTGATGCTTAAACAGGTCATTTCAACCGTTAAAAATCAGTATGATTAAAGCAAAGCGCTTTAATTGGCGTTAATCATTTGGGCTAATACCAAGGGCTGCATAAATTAAATGCGCAGATTGGCGCACAGATTGACGGCCTGCTTCTATCGCTTCATCAGCACGATGAAACTCCATGGTACCGATATCAGCAAGCTGTGGCACTAAACACACATCCGGTGGATCGCCCATTAATCTGGCGCGTTTATGGCGCTGCTCTAAAATATCCATTGATTGCGACATCACCGCAATCATCCCAGGGTGAGATTTCGTGCTTGTGGAAAACTTTTCTGAAAAACTATTTATATACTCTTTACCTTTACCTAGCAGATCCATAAACGCCGACTCTGGCTCTTTGGCCACTAATTGCTTTTCAATTTCAGTGGGCGCACAGCTGGTCATTTGTTGAGGCAACATATGCATACTATTACGGCGGTGACCATTTAAGTCCACTGCAATCACTACATCAACGTCCATGGTGCGGCACATTGACACTGGCACAGGGTTTACTACTGCGCCATCCACTAACCAGCGATCATGCAATTGTACTGGGGGTAAAAAGCCCGGCATTGAACACGAGGCTCTTACCGCATGACGTAAATCGCCTTCTTTGAACCAAATTTCTTGGCCAGAATATAAATCGGTCGCCACTGCCGCAAACGGCTTTTGCAATTGCTCTATTTTTAGATCGCCTATTCGACCAGCTAAAACATCAAATACTTTTTCACCACTGATTAAGCCACCTTTGCGCCAGCTTAAATCCATTAAGCCTAAAACATCCCAACTAGAAAACCCACTCACCCACTCATGTAACTCTTCTAAATGATCATTAGCATAAGCTGCGCCCACCAGAGCCCCAACAGAGCAGCCAGCAATCTTTTCAGGGTGGATCCCCATGGCGGCCAGCTCTTTTATCACCCCAATATGAGCCCAGCCCTTAGCCGCGCCACTACCGAGGGCGATCCCAACACGAAGTGATGATTTATTTTCTTTTGAAGCCTTAGACATTTACCAAACCCTTAACCATTTTTGCACACCTAAGTAGCTTATCTTACGCTTAAGCTGTTGGCTATCAAGTCGCTTACACGTTATAATATCTGGCTATCATTTTTTAGGGGATTTACCTTTGTTATTTACCGATTTTTCTTTAGATAAACGCTTACTAGACAGTCTAAAGCATATGGGCATTTCTGAGCCAACAGAAATTCAGCAGCAAGCCCTGCCAATTGCCCTAGCGGGTAAAGATTTAATGGCATCATCTAAAACCGGTTCAGGTAAAACCCTGGCGTTTTTATTACCTGCTTTGCAGCGGGTAATATCGACTAGGGCCCTCTCTAAAAAAGACCCTCGCGTTCTGATTTTATTGCCAACCCGTGAACTTGCTCAGCAAGTCTATGGTCAATTACGTTTACTGGTTGCCAATACCCAATATAAAGCCATTAGTATTTTAGGTGGCGAGAACTTTAACGATCAAGCAAAATCGCTATCTCGTGACCCACACTTTATTGTGGCAACACCTGGGCGTATTGCCGATCATCTTCAACAGCGCCACTTATACCTAAATGGCTTAGAGTTACTGGTACTTGATGAAGCCGATCGCATGTTAGATCTTGGTTTTGCGCCACAACTTAAAGCCATTAATGACGCTGCAGATCATAAGCGCAGACAAACCTTGATGTTTTCAGCGACATTAGATCACGATGACATCAATGATATCGCCGCAACATTATTAAAGACCCCTAGCCATGTGGCTATTGGCGCATCGCATGCAGAGCATAAAGATATCGTTCAGCGCATCTTTTTAGTTGACCACCTTGATCACAAACAAGCCCTGCTGCAGCATATTTTAAAACATGAGCAACACAAGCAAGTGATCATTTTTACTGCAACTCGCTCAGACACTGACAGACTCGCCAAACTATTGTCTGCTGAAGGGCTAGAAACCGCTGCGCTCAGTGGTGACTTAAGTCAGTCAGCACGTAATCAAATTATGGACAAATTCAGCCGTGGCCAACAAAAGATTTTAGTCACCACAGATGTTGCTTCTCGCGGGTTAGACTTATTAAATGTGTCATTAGTAATTAACTTTGACATGCCAAAGTTTGCCGAAGAATATGTTCACCGTATTGGCCGTACTGGCCGCGCAGGCGCTAAAGGCGATGCTATTTCATTAGTAGGCCCGAAAGACTGGGATAGCTTTAAGAAAGTACAGGTGTTCTTACGTAAGAACTTTGACTTCTCAACTATCGCAGGCCTTGAAGCTAAATTTAAAGGCTTAAGAGACAAGCCTAAGGCATCAAGCGCCAATGCAAAATCAGCTGATGCCAATACAGGTAATGCCAAGCGTGTCGCTAGCAAGAAGCCAAAAGTGGCACCTAAACGCGACAAGCGCTTTGCCACCGGTATTGATATTGGTGACGCACCAATGCGCCGTAAAGCAAAACCAGAAAAAATTATCGAAACAGATGATTCAATTGTCAGTGACGAAGAATAACCGTAATTTTGACAGCATGAACATATTTGAGCACAGCTCAACAACATGCCAAATAAACTCGCTCTAAGTAAGGTATAACATGAAGATTTGTGGTGTAGAATTAAAAGGTGGCGAAGCCATCATCAGCTTATTAAATTATGAGAAAGAGTCATTCAACGTACCGGAATGTCGTCAAATCTCGTTCAGCATTTCAAAATCTGTTGAAACAGAATCAATTCGTGAATTTCATTTTGCTTTCCATAAATTAATGGAAGATTACAAAGTTGATGAAATCGTGATTATTGAACGTGAACAAAAAGGCAAGTTCTCCGGCTCTGCTACTAGCTTTAAACTTGAAGCAGCAATTCAAATTACTGAATTACCAGTAGCGATTATTAGCCCAGTGACTATCAAAGAAGAGCTAAAGCGTAATCCGCCACAAGCCGATCTTGATACCCTTGAGCTTAAACGTGTGCAATTACCTGCTTTTGAAGCCGCATACGCTCAGCAAAACCGCCACATGTATGGCAAAATCTAACTCAGTTTGAATTAGATTTTCTTGTGAGTAAGCTGCTTTATGGCCTGTTTGTGGGTAAAAGCAGCTTACTGATAAGCTTAAAGTAAGCAATAAATATCCCTATGAATTCAAGAAAATCCGCCTCATTTTCCACTCCTGTTACATCAAAAAAAGTCAGACCAAGTGCGCCGCCGCAAATGACGGTAAAAGCGGTTAATCAAGCTACAGCGACTAAACTGGCGGCTAAGCAAGCCCTAGCAAGCCTGGTAACCAGTGATGAGGTAAAGGCCAAAAAACAGCAAACAGCCCAGCTTAAATACATTGCCGGTTATTCAGCCCAAACCATCGAACAGGTAAAAGGCTATATTGCCAATGACAGCTTAGCTGCCGTGCTATTAAAGCGTTACCCAAGTGTGCACGATATACGCACTGATAAAGCGCTTTATGACTACACCATGGTGTTTAAACAGCAATTCTTAAAACAGTCTGCGCCGCTTTCTAAAGTGGTTTTTGACGACAAAATCACCCTCAGTCATCAAGCCTTAGGCCTACATACCTACGCCAATCGCGTACAAGGCAGTAAGGTCAAAGCTAAGAATGAAATTCGAATTTCATCACGACTACGCCATGTGCCTGAGCCATTACTGAGAATGGTGGTGGTGCACGAATTAGCCCACCTTAAAGAAAAAGATCACAACAAAGCTTTTTATCAACTGTGCGAATATATGACCAGCGATTACCACCAGCTGGAATTCGACTTACGCTTATTACTGACCTGTATTGAGCTAGGAAAAGCCCCTTATTAAGCTTAAGATATTCATAAACCTATTTTCTTAGGAGGGTATTAATGTATGTAGCAAGCTTTAGGGGCGACAATCGTCGCACTCGAAAATACAAAACCGAAAAAGCAGCCATGAAAGCCATTCGTAATTGGCTTAAGGATAATCAACTTAAAGGGTTTTCGGTGGGTTTGATGGGACCCGATCTGGCGCCATGCGAATTTAATGATTGGGAGTTAATCCCATTTGAAGAACCCAAATCGGTATCTTTTTATTCATCTCAAAAATGGTTAAGCCTGCGTCTAAACGCTTTTGAAAAGTACGGCTCAGTTTGTCAGTGCTGCGGCACTAGCCCACAACATGGCGCAGTCATGCACGTTGACCACATCAAACCTCGCTCCAAATATCCTGAACTTGCGCTCGATATCGATAACCTACAAGTGCTATGCGATCAATGTAACCTTGGTAAATCAAATCACTCAGAAACCAAATGGCGCAAATAAAAAACCACTTTCAAACGAATTAAAAGTGGTTTTAATTTAACGATAAAAAGATTAAATGGGTTAACCTAAATCCATCATCATTTGTTTGGTTTTCACCAGTTGCTTAAAGGCGTTCATTTGCTTTTTAGGCAATACCGAGGCTTCAATGATACTCACCTTCATTGGGTTAACTGGGCGACCATTAACATGAAACTCATAATGTAAATGTGGTCCCGTCACCCGACCTGTGCTGCCTGATAAGCCAATCACCTGCCCGCGTTTAACCCGCTGGCCTTTTCTGACCAAGAACTTCGACATATGCAAATAGCGGGTTCTAACATTATTGTCGTGTTCAATCACAATATACTTGCCTGCAAAGCGATGATTAGTGACCATTGACACCACACCATCCCCCGGCGCTACCACTCTGGTGCCAGTAGGAGTGGCAAAGTCAGTACCGTTATGTGGCGAGGTTCTACCAGTAACAGGGTGCTTACGGGTCGGATTGAAATGTGAAGATAAGCGATACTGCCTTTCCAGCGGTATTCGCTGAAAGGCACTGGCTAGACCTTGGCCTTTGTCATCATAAAAATTACCATCCACATTTTGAAAGGCGCTAATATTTCTACCTCTGGTTTCAATACGCACCGCTTCTAATTTACTGGCTCCGGTGGATACGCCTTCAATAAATTGATCATTCATTAATACTGAAAATTGATCACCTGCACGCAAATCACGGGAGAAATTTAGCTTGCTTGAAAGTAGCGTTTCTATGGTTTGTATTTGCGCTGCAGTTAAACCTGAGCGCTGGGCCGATAAATAAAATGAGCCATTGATATCCCCACTAATAATGCGGTTTTGCCAAATGCCTTCTATATTGACCTCATTAACCTCGTAACTGCCATCGTCAAAACGGCTAAATACCACTTGGTAAGCTGGATTAAAATACAACTCTAGTTTGGTTAGTTTTTGCTGTTCGTCTTGCCAAAATCGAATACGATTACCCGGCGATAATGTATCTAATGCCAGTACATTTAAATCAGCTTCAAGCACTTTGTACATGGTCTGTTGACCAATACCAGCTATTTCAAATAACTGACTTAAGGTGTCACCTTGCTCAATAATACGTTCAAATGTCGGCGCAACCGGCTCACTAATCTCAACCGGAGTATGATTGGCTACCTGTGGGATCAAGGCTTCGATATCAAGGGCAACAGGGATCCGCTGCGAGGCAAATTCTTGCGGGGTTGGCCACAGTAATGCCGCCGCGACAATAAACACGCTTGCTAGCAATAATTTTCGATGTAATGTGGGTAAGTTTTGCGCTTTACCAACCAGCGTTTGTAGCTTATCCATTTGAGCTGAAAGCAATCTCGTGTCCGCCCTACTGCACGTATTAATATACGTATAAAAGAATGTATACTTAAGCACTAGTTTAATGAGTGCTTAAGTACTATATACCAAGGGGGAGTTATATCAAAAAAGACTGCAAATACAAATATAAAAACTCACCACGCCTGCATAACTTTGAACTAGGCAATTGAAAGTAACTGAGATGGGAAAAGACTGTTATCAGTCATGATGTTTTTAATTTACATCTATTACTCGCTTAATTAACCTAAAAGCGCTGCAACAATGGCAGCTTTTTACTCAGCATGGTTGATTTATCATTAGAATTTATTGACCTAAAAATAACCCTACCCCAAAGCAAATAATGAGGCTAATGCGGCTGCATTAACCTCAAGTGACGGTTTAGTTGTTAGCCTAGCCGCGAGTCTGAGCGATAAGCTTTAGAGACAAACTTAAGCCAATTCGACATCGCTATTAACTTTATATTCACTCTGCAACTTACTGACTCCAAGTCCATTCATTTTATGCACTTTAATTTGCACCCCAATGCGCTCTTTCATCGCTTCAATGTGGCTGATCACACCAATCATTTTGCCTGAAGCATTAAGGTTATCTAGCGCATCAAGGGCGGTATCTAAGGTTTGACTGTCTAAGGTGCCAAAGCCCTCATCCAAAAATAACGAGTCGATACTGGTTTTATGACTGACTAAATCCGATAACGCTAACGCTAATGCCAAACTGACTAAAAAGCTTTCACCACCTGATAAGGTGCGAGTATCTCGAATTGCATCGCCTTGCCAGGTATCCAATACTTGCAGCTCTAGATCTACCGATTGTTTGCGCTCAAGCAAATAGCGTCCTTGAAGCCTATCCAGCTGCCGATTAGCCAAAGTAACCAGATGATCTAATGTCAGCCCTTGGGCAAACTTTCTGAATTTATCGCCTTTTTGCGAACCGATGAGTGAGTGTAAATAGGCGATATCATCATAAGCTTGTTTGGCTTGGTTAAGCTCTAACAGCATTTGCTGCTGACTTAGGCGCTTTTGTTTATCGTCATCCAGTAAATGGTTCACTTGCCATAAGGTTTGTTTTATCTCACCTAACTGGGTCTCGACTTGTTGATGCTGCAAACTGACCTGTGCTAAATAGCCTTGTGCAGATTCTTGCTCTGACTTTAGCTCTGAATCTAGATCAGCCCCTTGAAGTAAGACTTTGTCTGAGCCTTGTTGCTGCTTTTCAGTCGTTAGCTGCTCATAACCAAATTGCTCTGCTTGGGTCATTAACGCTGTTAATTGCTGCTTGGCTTGTTCTACCAAGGTGCGCGCTTTTAACTGCTGCTCATTAAGTTGCTGCTGCAAGTTAATTAACTGCTCACGCTCAGCCTGAGGAATAATGGCTTGCTCAAATTCCGCTTGGCTAGCAAATGGGCTTTGGCTTAATTGCTGCTGCCACTGCTCGGTTGCCGCGGTTAACTCAGTCAATGCCACTGCAATTTGTTTATTAACGGCTTCAATATGCGCCTTAACATTATCTTGCTGCTGCTGATATTGATTCAATTGGCTTTGTAGCGCTGTTAACTGGCTTTCTGCTTGCTCAAGCATGGCTTGGCTAGCCTGCTTTTCAGTTAATGTTTGCTTATCGGCAAATAGCTGCTGCCTTTGGCTCGTCAACTTGGCTAACTCAGCTGCAACTTCAGTTAATTGCGCTTGCTGCGACTGTGATTGCTGCAACGCCTCTTCTAGTTGACTCGCCTGGGTTTGCTGTTGCTGCTGCAATAATTGTAATTGCTGCTGTGCTTCAAGTTGCTGATCGCTTGCTTGCTGCCACTGCATTATTTGTTGTTCAAGGGCGCTTAACCACGCTTTAAACCCAGCCATATCTGGCATAGACTCTGCGGTTTGCGCAATTGAATCGCTTAATTCAGTCACTAGGTTATTAAGGGTTTTATTCACCTCAATAAGCTGCAGCTCAGCGTCCTGTAAGCCATTGTTGCAGCTTGTATGCTCTTGGGCTAATAAGCTTAATTGGTGCTGTTGTTGCTCAGCGGCGTTATTCGCTTGCTGGTACTGATCGTTTTGTTGTTGCAGGTGAGTTTTAGCCTGCCTGATATCGGCTAATCGCTGGGATAAGTTTTGCTGCAACTGCGCCATTTGCGCTACATAATCACTCAGCTGGCTATCATCAATAGCAAATGCAATTCCAAGTTGCTGACAAGTTTGCTGCCAGTCCTGTTGTAATTGCTGACTCTGCGCCGTTAGCTTAGCCACCGCTTGTGAGGCTGACTCATATTGTAACTGCAAGGTTTGCAATGCCAATTTAGCTTGCTCGCCTTGGGTTTTAATCTTATCTAATTGCGCGCTAGTTTGTTGATGGCGCAGCTCTGTTTGCGACAAATCAACCGCTTGATATTCACTCACTAAAGGGTGATCCAACGAGCCACATAAGGCGCATGGCTCACCTTCTACTAACTTAGCCCGATGCTGGGTTAAATCAGCAATATATTGCTCTTGTTTTAGCAAGCTTGTTAAGTCTTTTAATTGCTGATTTTTATCTGTCCACAAGGCTCGTATTTGGGTTAACTCAGCTTGCTTTAACTCAATATCGTGTTGGGTTTGCGCGTTTTGCTGGCGATGTTGATTAAGATCTAATTGCAATTCACTGTAACGGGTCGACAAGTGTTCAAGCTGACTGCGCTTTGGCTGCTGAGTCACTATGTCATTATATTGCTGCTCAATGAGTGCTTCTTCATCACCGGCTAACAAGGTCTGTAATTGCAGCTGGGCTTGTTGGCGGCTGAGTTGATATTGTCCAAGTAACTGTTGCTCACTGGTTACTTGCGCTGTCAGTGTGCTTTGCTGCTGTTGGAGCTGAATTTGCTGTTGCTGAAAACGGGCAATTTGTTGCGTCAACTTAGTTTGCTGAGTCACTTGCTCGGCGTAGTTAGCATATTGCTGCTGCCACACACCAAGGCGAGTTTGGATCAACTTGCCCTGGGGATATTGGTTGATGACTTGCTGCTGCTGGGCTTGTAATGCCGTAACGGTTTGTATTTGTCCGCCGATGGCCTGCTGCTTTTGCTGTAATTGCTCTAGCAGCTGGGTTTGTTGCTGCTGAGACTGTAACTGCTGAGCATGTTTAAAGCTCACTTGCTCAATTTGATTATCAAGTGGCTGCACCTGAGTATCAATTAGCGTCACTAAATCCGTATGTTGCTGCTTAGCTAAACTAAAGTGCTGAGACTGCAACTGTTGCTCAGTGGCGATTTGACTTAATTGTGCGCTGGCCTGTTCAAGCTCAGTATTGCGCTGCTGTAACTGCTTTTGCAACTGTGCATGGCTGTTTTCAAGTTTGCTCATGCCTTCAAATAACGGAATTAAGCTTTCAGCTGGCTCACTGGCAGCTAACTTAGCTAAACTGGCTTGCTGGGCTTTAAGTTCAGTCTGCGCTAGTTGTAATTGCTGCTCACTGGCAAGATGTCGCTCAGTTGCTTGCTCAAGCTGCTTAGCCCACGTGACTTGCAGCTGCAGTTGCTGCAGTTGTTGCTGGCATAAATCGGCTTGCTCAATTAACTGAGTTTGCTCTATTTGTTTAAGGCTAATACTGTCATCATCTAGTAATTCAACGCTGTTTGATTTAGCTTCAAGCAAGGCAAGCTTCTGCTTTGATTGGCTAAATTTTTGATGTACTTGCTCCGAGATAAGCCCGTATATTTCTGTGCCGGTAAGCTCTTCAAGTAACTCAGCCCGTTCATTAGCTTTGGCATTTAAAAAGGCGGCAAACTGACCTTGGGATAACATCATCGATTTAGTAAATCGCGCGAAATCTAATCCGGTAATGGCTTCGGTTAATTCGGTTTTATGCTTAATTTGGCTGGCAAGAATTTTACCATCTTCAAGTTGCGCTAACTCAACTTGGGCATCTTGTAAATTGCCATCAACTTGACCACGGGAGCGTCGTTGGCTCCAAAAGGCGCGATACGCCTTACCTTTCACTTCAAACTCAACCTCGGCCAGACAATCGCTGGTGCCACGAGTCATGAGCTCATTGGTGTTTTTTGAAATTACCCCTAAGCGCGGGGTCTGATGATACAGCGCTAAGCAGATAGCATCTAAAATGGTTGTTTTACCCGAGCCTGTAGGGCCAATAATGGCAAACAGGCCGTTTTCTTTAAATGGCGACTGGGTAAAATCAATTTTCCACTCATTTTTTAATGAGTTAATATTTTTAAAACGCAGGCTAAGGATTTTCATTATTTTGCCTCCTCAACATGTTGCGCTGTGCCATTAAGCTGCTCATTCATTTCATCAAGGATAATATCAAACTGTTGTTTTACCCGTTCAAGTCGCTGTTGCTGCTCGGGTTCTGAAAAGTCTTCTTGGGCTAAACGGCGCTCAAACACTTCTGTGACGCTTAATTCAGTTAAGGTTTCATTATCCATTTGCTGAATTTGCTGTTGGCGCTGGCTACGAGCACGCTTAAGTTGCAGTACTTCTACAGGTAAGGCGTCGGTCAATTCGGCTATTCGGCTTTGTAAGTCGGTTAAAAAGTCTTGCTCGGCCACTTCGATACTCAGCCAAGTGACTTGATCGCTGCCTTGCTCAACTAAGGTTTCAAGCTGGGATGCGATTTCGGCCAAGCTGCCTTTTACACTTGCCATGGCTTGAAACTTGGGCACTTCAAGGGCACTGACCTCGGCTAATTTAGCCTTATCAAACTCAACCAAATACACACTTTTTTGACTGTTAAGTTCATCAAAACTTAAACTGATTGGCGAGCCGCTATAGCGAATATGCTCTGTTTTGGCGATTTTTTGCGGTCGATGAATGTGGCCTAGTGCAATGTAATCCGCTGCAGGAAACAAGTTGGCATTAAATGCATCAAGGCTACCAATGTAAATGTCTCGCACCGACTCACTGGTGCTGGCACCCACTGTGGTTAAATGCCCTGTGGCAATAATGGGTAATGGCGTAGTTTGCTGGTTATTAATTGCTTGGGCATGAGCAAAACAGCGCTGATATAAATCGGCGATTTCATTAGCTAACTTGCGCTGTTTATCTTCACTGGACTCACCCGACTCACTTAATACTATATCTCTAGGGCGTAAATACGGTAGCGCACATACAATCGCGCAGGGGTGATCATGACTATCAGCCACTAACAACACATGCTCAGCTGCGTTATCAAGCGCACCTGGGATAACCGTGGCATTTAAGCACGCCAGCAACTGCTTTGACTCACCTAAGGTAGCAACAGAGTCGTGATTACCACCAAGAACGATAAGCTTACAATTTGTTGCTTGAATATCGACAATAAATTGATTGTACAAACTGCGGGCATAACTTGGCGGCGTGCCAGTATCAAAAATATCGCCAGCGACAATCAGTGCATCAACCTGATGCTGGCTAATTTGTGCTAACAACCACTGCAAAAATGCCTTGTGCTCAACAGCGCGACTTTTACCGTAAAAGTTTTGACCAAGGTGCCAATCAGATGTGTGAATAATGCGCATGAAAACCTTTTCTGTTCGATGTGTTGTTATTGAAATCTGTCATAAAACGCTTAATTAGTCTGGAGATATAAGTCACTTACCCGTACTGCGCCCACAATAATTTAAAGCTCATTAAAAATGCCATGGTGATCACCAGCGGTTTAATAATTTTTACCCCTTTGGTCATCACTAAGCGTGAGCCAAAAGTTGCGCCGATAGCTTGCCCGACTAACATAATAAGCCCTAATAAAACCGCCACTTGGCCGCCAATCATAAAAAAGATTAACGATGACACATTAGTAGCAAAGTTAAGCACTTTGGCATGGGCGGTGGCTTTAGCCAGTCCGTAACCTGCCAGTGACACAAAGGCTAAAGCAAAGAAACTGCCGGTTCCGGGTCCAAAAAATCCATCATAAAACCCCACCCCAAGAGCGGCAGTAAAAGCAAACATGGCAGGTGTCAGCACTTGTTGTTTATCTTCTTCTGAGATTTTTTTAGAAAACAAAAAATAACAGCCAATGGCGAGGATAAGAAATGGTAATACCAGTTCTAATACGGTGACATCAATCATTTGTACAATAATGGTGCCCACTGCAGCGCCAATAAACGCGCACACAATGGATAAGCGTGCTTGTTTTAAGTCAACCATGCCTTTGCGAATAAAGTACAAACTAGCAAAAAAGCTGCCGCCACAAGCTTGCAGCTTATTAGTACCTAAAGCCGCAGCTGGCGGTAAACCCGCCCACATCAATGCAGGAATAGTGAGTAAACCGCCACCACCGGCAATGGCATCAATAAAACCCGCCAATATGGCGACGAAAAATAATATAACAGCAATTTGTAGGGTTAACTCGAACATTAGATAGGTCTATAAATCAAAATAATACGCTATTAGACCTGCTTTAATGGCAAAATTCAAAAGCTATCTGCATTAGATTGTGCCTTAGTTTATCCAAACGTTTACGTCGCTATTTTTAATAACACTGAGCCTGTGAACATTTAATAATTGTTGACAGATATCGGCTAAAAAACGCAAAAAGGTAACCTAAGTTACCTTTTTATTAGTGAGTAAAGTGATTGCGCTTTTTAACTGTGATTAACAGTGCAATTAAAAGCCCCAGAACAAGTTGGTGATTAAAAACAGCACCAACATACTTATGAAGTTAATAATCATACCTGCACGCATCATTTCAGATTGCTTGATATAACCTGAGCCAAAGACAATGGCATTAGGCGGGGTGGCGACAGGCAACATAAAGGCGCAAGAAGCTGCAATACCAATCACTACTGAAATCATCACTGGCGATAAACCTAAGGGCTCAGCAATTGCAGCAAAAACTGGCACCAGCAATGCTGCACTAGCCGTGTTACTGGCAAACTCAGTTAATAACACCACAAAGGTAATCACTGCAATCATAAATAGCGCCATGTGGGCATCGCCAAAAATATCTGTCACAAAGTGGGCTAGAAACACACTGGTGCCTGTGGCTTTTAACACTGCACTTAACGTGAGGCCACCGCCGAACAGGATAAGTACTCCCCAGTCCGTGGTCGATTCGATTTTTTTCCAGTCCACTAATTTAAGGCTGGCAAGCACAACTACCGCACCTAAAGCAACAATGGTATCAAACTTACTGATCCCACCAAGTGCTTGGGCTAATGGTTTACTGAATATCCAACCACAAACTGTAGCTAAAAATATAATCAGGGTTAATTTTGCACTAACGGTCATTTTTACATTTTCTGTTTTTATCTCACACACAGTCGATAAATCAGGTTTTAAAAATAGATAAAGCGCGATTAACATGCTTGGTAACATAATAGCCACAGTGATTAAACCAAACTCGAGCCAATCACTAAAGCTTAAGCCCACTTGTGCCGCAGCAATGGCATTAGGCGGACTGCCAACTAGGGTACCAATTCCACCAATGTTGGCAGAATACGCGATTCCCAGTAGCACGAACAAATAGGTTTTACGGTACTGTTTAAAATCCAGTTGATGCAAAATACCCAAGGCTAGTGGCAGCATCATTGCGGCTGTTGCCGTATTACTGATCCACATCGACAGCACTGCGGTCACTAAAAACAGTAACATACAAGCAATACTCAACTTACCTTGAGACAGCAGCAACACCTTTTGCGCAATTAAGCGGTCAATGCCCTGATGATTTAGCGCCGCCGCCAACACAAAACCACCAAAGAATAAGAAGATAATCGGGTTAGCAAAATTACTCATGGCGGTGGAAGTATCAAACACCCCCAAAAACACCGCTAATATCGGAATTAAAATGGCGGTAATACTGATATGAATCGCTTCGGTTAACCATAGAATAGCTGCAAAAATAAGTAGCGATAGACCGGTATTGACCCCTTGTTCAAAGGGTAATAAATGATATAGCAAGGCAAACAAGGCAATGTTGCCAAACAAGATGATGAAGTCAGTTTTATTGTTTTTGGTTGTCGTCGACTTTGTTGGGCAGTTTTCCATTAAAGCGTTCTCCCTTATTTTTTAATGACAACAATGTAAACAGAGTAATAGGTAAGATAAAGCATTGTTTTTGGTTGCTTGATTACATAGTCAAGCCTGCGCGGCGTGAGATGAATCCCATTACCAGCCACTGTTGTGATGCGCAACAATAGTAACACTAGATGTATTGTGGTTATTAAGTTTCAAATTGACGGAATTCGCCATTTAGTACTCTCAAACTGAATGTTTATTAGCGTTTAAATAATGTGACATAGATCTAACTGGCCCAGGATAAACTTGTAATAAGACAAAGTTAATTAGCGTTTCGTGATCTGTAATAACCATAAGTGGTTTTAAATGCCGCTTAGAGAAATGATAAAATAGTGATGGGTGATGGGTGATGGGTGATGGGTGACGGGCTATTAATAGTAAAACTAGCTTAGCAAAAAAGATCCTTTAGCAGCAGGAATGCTCAATAGGGGCGTTAAAAAAGTAAAATAAAAACTCAGTAAGGCACATCCGCCTTACTGAGTATTAGTCGTTATGCGATTATACGATGCAATAACGCGAGCTTAGATTTCACCCGTCACAATGCAGTAACCAGTAACGGCCTCTTCACCGTGCACTTGAACCTTGGCATATAACTTATGATCAGCTAGCGGGTAATGATTGTATAAAAGGTAAGTGGGTGTTTCGCTGATGTCCTGGCCATCAACTGCATCGATGCGATAAATATTACTTAAGATCGGCGATTTATAGCCATCAATGTTAACCACAGGTTCATTTGAACGTAAAATATCAATATTAGCCATGGTGATATCATCACCACCAGCAACAGTGCATGATAGATCACTTGCATGCGCCATACCTGTCAGCGCGGCGATGCTCAAAGTTGAAACGAGTAGTGTTTTTTTAAAAGAGCTCATCAGGTGTTACCTCAATATCGTAAGTTATAGCTATTTTAATCAACTTACAGCAATTGAATAAATCCCATATGAAGGATATGACCCTACCACAAGCTAATTTGCATGACTCAAGTGTAGTATAAGAATACTGGCGATGATTCACCCTTCAAATAGGCCGCTTAAATGGGCTTTATATTGGCCAACATCGCTATCGATATTCGTTTTTTAATCACATCATTACTCATAAAGGCCTTTAGTGGTGTCATGCCTAAAAACTGATGGGCTTTATAGGGGCGCTGTATTTTTCGAGTTTATCAGCCAAGAAGTGCCGTTCTAGTTAAAGTAACCAACAAGAAAATTATAAAGTCACGCTAAGCTACACATCACTTGTGCCTATTCATTTAGCAAAGGATGATCTTTAACCGACAAGCTATACGAAAAAAAGCGGCTATCTTTTACAAAGCCAATTTTCTCATAGACAGATTGAGCAGGAAAATTCACTTTCGCGGTGCTTAACTCAACCCTTACGGCTTGAATACCGCGAGCCAATTCAATAGAGCATCGGATAAGTAAATTAGCGGCGCCTTGATTTCGATAGTCAGGCTCAACAAATAGATCATTTAACACTAATACTTTACCTAGCTCTGTGGATGAAAAACTTTGATAATTAAGCACGAAACCAATCGCTTTATCCGCTTCAGTGTAAGCCCCAAAAATAAACGCTTCTTGATTATTTAACCGTTCCAGCAAATAGGTAGCATACTCAGTCACGGCTTGCTCAACCCCGTAAAAATGCATATATTGGCTAAACAGAGGCAAAACATCATCAAGTCGTTCAGCAGTAATGCGTTTAATAATCATGGGATCCCTCTTACATTATCCTCGAATCATATAAGCCAATACGGCTTGTACCGGCTTTTGGGGCAAACATCCTTAACATAAGCCTGAAGGGCTATAAATCAAGATAACTACAAGCCAGAGTTTTGATACTCAACTTCATCGAGCCCTAACTGCTCGGCATAACTGCGGTTAGGAACGATACGAAATTCAAATTTCAAAATACTTAAGCAAGCCTCAAAAAAGCCTTCGCCAAGCCACTGCTTATCAAAGCTCATTAAGGCGTTAATCATGGCATCTGCGCCACTGCCTTGTTTAATCGACTCTGGAGAAATCGCATCGACAACACTTGCGACCAAGCCATATAAATCTTTTTCAGCATCGCCTTCTACAGACCACATAGTCGGATCGGCATACTGCGCAGCGTAATGGCTGGCAGCTATATCAGAACCTATACCAAAGTTTACTAAGGTAGCCTTACCGTCTCGGCAAATGATATTTTTAGGACAAATGGCCCCATGGTGAATATCTAAACTGTGCAAGTATTGTAGTGCTGTTAATAGTTGAATAAACCACAACCTGGGTTGACCCACTTGTATTGTGGCCACTTCATCTAGCGCGACTCCTTGTACCCAATCTCTGGCAATGAATAAATCATCCGACTGTGGCAATTGCCCAAATGCCAGCACACGCTCAACATGTGGATGATAAATTTTAGCCAGGCTGCGATACATGTTACTCAGGGTGTGCCATTGGTTATCCACATCTTGATAAACACTGACGCAGCATGGGAAGTTCCCTTGTAAATGCAATGCCCGCCATAGCTGGCTGCGAGGCGTTGCTGAAATAAAGTGATCGAGGCGGTAATGATGATCAACCACCGCGCCCTGCTCGATAACGATTTTGTGCGGTAAAGTGTCACACACACCTAAATCGATAACTGCAGATAAATCACAACGAATCGCGTCAAGGTCAATGGTGCTGCCTTTGGCTGCAGCGCGATACCATTGGTAAATACGTGGTTGTACGGTTTTTTCAGCTAATTCTAAAAAGGCCGTGGCATAAGCTTGTATATCTTCACTGGTATTAAGTGAATCTTTAATATCAATAAATTCAACGTCAGCGTCATCTGAGATAAATATACAATTATCTTCCCAGCCACCTATGGTGTAACCGCGGCGATGGATTTGCTGTAAGCCGGTGACACTGCGGCGCAGAATTTCTAACAGCTGATAAGTGGTTTGCTGTCCAATATCAAAAATATTCAGTGGCACACCACGGGGCATTCTGATGGGCAAGACCACCTGTTCACCATCTTGAATAAGTGGCGCGCAAAAAGGCACGCAGCTACAACCTGAAAGTGACTGAATCCGTTTAAATTCATCACGCAATTTTTGCTCGTGATAATTGGCATCAATACTGTCGTCAAACTCACTGGTCACCAGTATTTTCAGCAGCCATGGCGCGGTCCAGCCACCCGGATTATATTCTGATTGCCAAACTTCCAAGCCTTGCTGCAGGAATAAACATTTGAGCTTAATGAAATCTTGAATTTTGTTGTTACGTTGCTCAACCAGTGCCACCTGGCCTATGGTGTCTAATACCATTTCTTTTTGAGTGTCGGTCACAGGATGAATATGCGGCGCCGTTAAGCCCCACTCTTTGGTTAACGCGGCGATGATTTTTGCAGGGGTATAAATACTCAGTTTACCGGTATCTTTTTCAACCAGAATTTCTTCGCCTTTACGCCCTGTAACAAACACCATGCCCTGACACCAAGGAGCATAAACGCCCACAGGAATTTTGTTCTTTAATTTACCCGCTAATACTCGGGCGACATAATTGGCTTTTGATAAACTATTGTCCACATGACGACCATCCAGTGACCAAGCATGTAAACCAGCGTTTAAGCGACCAATGTAGCCTTTTACGTCAACCACATACACACCAAACTCACCGACAACTAAGGCGTCAACCTCCATTGCTTGGCCAGTATGAGTAGGAATTTCTACATTGGTTAAAAGGAGATAATCTTCAGGAAGTTCGTCAGATAAAAGAGAAAATGCCCAACGTTCGGCATCATTGACTGGGGTACCAAAGCTAATGTGTCTTGCCATTTAAAATGCGACTCCATAAATACTGCGGGATATTAACTTCCCTTAACTGCATATGGCTCCATCCTATAATATAAAGACACAAAAAAACCACCTAATTGGTGGTTTTTGTTTTCAATATTTTAACAGGCTAACTAGTGGGTGTGTGAGCAGTTGTCGTCACATTGATGCTCATCATCAGCAAACTCGTCATCACCTTCTTGATGTTGCATTACGCCCCATCCATCTGTCATGCCGTCAAACTCTTGGGCAAAGGTGTTTAACTCAAGTTCTTTAGCCACCAAGTCATCATAAGTTGGCACCATGTTTAAACAAACAATCAGCTCCCACTTTTCGATTTCTTCGCTAAAGTTAAGCTCTAACTCACCATTTGAGCCCATTGCTGCGAGTGCTTCTAATGCTGATTCTGCATCGCGTTGATCATCAAAAATCAAAAAGAAATCAACATCAAGTGCTACAGTTAAGTCAATACCAGACTCAGCCATTGCGGCTAACATTTTACCATTGTCATCATCAGGGAATTGCATGCTTGTATCCTTATGCTGTGGCAACAATTTGAATTTTATCGCCATTAAATTCAATGACATCACCAACGACACACTTTTTACGCTTACGTGTGTCAACTTCGTTGTTTACTGTGACTAAGCCTTCAGAGATGACATGCTTAGCTGCACCGCCACCATCGACTAAACCTTGTACTTTTAATACTTTATATAACTCAACAAACTCATCGCCACTCAAAAGTGCGAATTGTGCAACTTGGCTGCTCATTCAATTTTGGCCTTTAATCATAAATATGGGTTGCATTATACCTGATCACTGCTTAATACCAACCATCTCGCCGCTAACGAGTTATCAATTAACAAGCTGCTAGCATTTTTAGCGGATCGGGATGAATATAGTTGAAATTAAGCTGTTGGCAAATCAAATTACCATTTATTACTTTACTGGCTAATTGGGTTTGATTAAATTGCGGCGCTGCTAAGCCCAAGTCAGCAGTCGCTGCTTGGTAAAACTCAACGCGAGTAGGATGACTCGGCGCAGTTAAATTGTAATAGCTCGACACATTTTTCCCTGAGCTCGTCGCCGCCAATATGGCCTCTATTGCCTGAATGCAATCATCAAGATGAACCAAATTAACCGCGACATTTGCGCCGCTAACATCGGTTTTACCAGCAAAAAACTTACCCGGATGGCGCTTAGGGCCAATTAAGCCTGCAAAGCGCACGATACAAGCATTATCCATTGCAGCAATTAACGACTCCGCAGCCAATAATATTGCACTTTTATCATCATATGCCGCAGCATCCGCTTCGGTCATTATGCGATTTTTAGCAGGATAAACCCCTGTGGTACTGATAAAAATCACCCGCTGATATTGGCGCGGTGCAATCAAGTTGACCAAGGTTTGAATATGCTCAAGATAATGACTTTCACCTCGGCGCAGGCCCGGCGGAATATTAATGATTAACGCATCGGCTTCAAGTAAGCCTTCAAGCTGTGTTGCTTCAATATTTTGCTCACTTAAATCTAGCTTATAAGCATCAATACCCAGTGAGGATAACTGCTCACAACCGGCTTGGGTTCGCTTAGTGCCGCTAACCTGATAACCTTGTTTAACTAATCTTGTCGCTAATGGCAGGCCAAACCAACCACAGCCAATAATTGCAATACAGTTCATGAAAATCCTACGGGTTAAAAAACGCTAAAATTAATCATTAATATGGCAAACATAAAAACATACAGGGGCGTGAACTTCTAGCAAGTTAGCTAGTTTTTTTGATAAATCTTCTAGTTTTACCGTCTCAACAATCGTTACCCCTTCATCAATTAAGCATCTAAAACTGGCCTGAGTACCATGAGCTGAACAACTAACTACATGGGGCTGCTTAGATGCGGTTGATGTCATCATTACCTTGGCGATACTACCATCGGACAATTTAACAATGGAGCCCGGAGGAAAAACGCCTAACGTTTTCACTAGTATGCTAATCAAGGCTTTATCATGTTTATCAGCACGGCTTTTAAATAAGGTGCCTAATGCCAATTGTGCTGAGCCTGTGCTTTCTAACAATACCGTATAGTCATTCGCTAGAATCACGATTTGGGTCAATAAAGGAATGTGATTTTTGGTGAGTTTATTGGGGTAACCACTACCATCGATATACTCATGATGATGTAGCACAATATCCAACATGGCTTTAGGGAATAAACCACTTCTATCTAGCATTTCATAGCCGATATTGGGATGGGTCTTTATATAGTTTCGCTCGTGGCTAGTTAAATCAATGCGTTTGCGACGTATGGCATCAGGTATTTTTAATTTGCCAATATCATGAAACACACAGCCTAACGCAAGATCTCGCATTTGCGCAGGGGCTAACTCAAGGCTGTGCCCCATTAAAATGGATAACACAGCAACCGAGATCCCATGCTGAGCCATGTTTATTTCTTTATCAGCACAGTTAACTAATCCAATTTGTGGCTGTTTGGTTTCATGTAAATGGGTTAATAGTAACTCCACGACTGTCACTGCTTCTCGATGTGATACCGGCGGATCACTAATGACTTTACTATATGCGGGGCGAAGATTACTGCAGGCTTTACTGAAGCGAACTCGACTTGTATTTACTGACTTTTTGATTATGGCGTTAATATCAAACGCGGGGGCCACTTCCGCAGCAACCACAGGTTGACTGATAACGGGCTCAACAAATAAATGCTGACCGTCAATCACAGTCACATAGTTAATGCCTAAGCTATTAATCAGTTCAATTTCTGCTTGGGAGCTAATCAGTACTTTATTACGAAAAAACGGATTATTAAACCACGATAACGGCAGTTTTACCGTCATACCGACCACCAGTTGTGATAACGGTATATTGATAGGCTCAGTTTTAGCCACTACTTTAGCCAAGATAAGATCCTTTTTAACCGCCATAGCAGCCGCTGGTATTGGTTTTTATTTCTGTCAGCTACTATGACTTAACATGTTTTACTTATTCACCTTTATCGAGTCGGTTATTTCTGTTGCAATAACTTTATTAGACACGCCTCGATTATGTTTGGCTGACTCGACAATCTTTTGAGTATGCTGCGCGGCTTGTGACTGTTCATCTGGCTCATAAAGTTGAGCATCTTGTTGTTCTTTCGCCATGGCAAGTTCAGCTTCTACTGCCATATAATCGGCTTCATTTTGCCAATCTTTAAAATAATGCTGCAATCGTTTTGATTTTAATAAATAAATAGCTGACCAAAAGATAAATAATGCATCAAGTGCAAAGCTGACTTTGAAAACAAAATGATCGTGAACCAGGCGTTGGCTAAGTAATAAAGCATCAACAATCAGTAGTAGCCATAGAATGTACTTAATCTGATTAAATAGCGGCCTTAATACCTGTGGGCTGCGTTTTCGCTCCGCAATCACTAATCCATAAATAATTACCGCACCAACCCCGCTCGCTAATGCCAGTAAAAAATCGCTTTTTTCAGGATAAAATAGTCTCACGAGCCCAGTGCGATCGTTAAATTGGGTTAACGATGCAATAAAGACACACCAACCACGGGCGAGAAAGATCAGCATTAAATACAAAAATATCGGCGGTTTTATATGGCCCTTGTCATCAAGCCAAGTGATATTGCTAAAATTCACAGGGTATCCAGTTTATTAGGTAAAGGCTTACTTGCTTAGTTCGAAGCTAGGTAAGCCTTAACTTATGCTATTAATAAATTGCCAGTAGCTACTTTTTAAGATTATTTAAAGCGACTAATTGTTAGTGATTAGTGTTTATTAATTAATAATTAGTGACTTAGCAAATCTAATAAGCCTTGTTCATCAATCACTTTCACGCCTAAGTCTTGGGCTTTGGTTAACTTAGAACCTGCAGCCTCCCCCGCGACTAAACAGTCGGTGTTTTTAGAAACACTGCCGGCCACTTTTGCCCCCAGCGCTTGTAACTGCGCTTTAGCATCGTTGCGATTTAACTGAGTTAAGGTACCTGTTAATACCCAGGTTTGGCCTTTAAGGCTTAAGGCTGACTCATCAACGGCTTCAAGAGCAGGCCAATTTACACCCGCAGCGACTAACTTATCAATCACTTCAAGGTTATGGGGCTGAGCAAAAAAATGCGCTATATGTTTGGCAACAATCACGCCGACATCATCCACTTCAATTAACTCATCAATGCTGGCCGCTTTAATGGCATCAAGGGTTTTATAATGGCTGGCTAAATTGGCTGCGGTGGCTTCACCAACTTCACGAATACCTAAGCCATAAATAAATCTTGATAAGGTAGTGGTTTTGGCATCATCAATGGCGGCAACCAGCTTAGTCGCCGACTTCATTGCCATACGTTCTAGCATGGTGATCATCGATGCTGTAAGGGTAAACAGCTCAGCAGGGCTTTGTACTAATTCTTTATCAATCAGTTGCTCAACCACTTTGTCGCCCATGCCATCGATGTTTAATGCTTTGCGAGAGGCAAAATGTTTAATGGCTTCTTTACGCTGGGCTTCACAAAATAAGCCACCACTGCAACGTGCTACCGCTTCACCTTCAAGCCGCTCAACTAAACTGTCACACACTGGGCATGCTGTCGGGAAGGTAATCTCTTTAGCATCATCAGGGCGCTTTTCAGCCACAATGGCAACAATTTGCGGGATAACATCACCCGCGCGGCGAATAATCACCGTATCGCCGACTTTTACGCCTAAACGCGCAATTTCATCAGCATTGTGAAGCGTGGCATTTGATACAGTAACACCGCCAACAAACACCGGTTTTAAACGCGCAACTGGGGTTACTGCGCCGGTGCGGCCAACTTGAAAATCAACCTCTTCAAGTAGCGTCATCTCTTCTTGCGCAGGAAACTTATAGGCTATTGCCCAGCGCGGCGCTCTAGCGACAAAGCCTAAGGTTGTTTGTTTGGCAATATCATTTACTTTAATTACCACTCCGTCTATCTCGTAAGATAAACTGCTGCGGCGCGTCATAATATCGCTATAGTAAGCAAACACTTCAGGTAAGCTGTCACAGACTTTAACTTCTTGACTAACAGGTAAGCCCCATTGTCTTAATTGGGTAAGCTGCCCAAAGTGACTCTGTGCCATTGGCGAGCTTTCACCTTCGACCACACCTAGAGCATAAGCGTAAAAGCCTAATGCGCGCGTGGCGGTGATTTTGCTGTCTAATTGACGAATACTGCCAGCGGCGGCATTACGTGGGTTAACAAAAGTCTTCTCGCCTTTGGCCTGTTGACGCTGATTAAGCGCATCAAATGCTGCTTTAGGCATGATCACTTCCCCACGCACCTCCATCAGTTCAGGGAAATCATCACCCCGAAGCTTTAACGGAATCGAGTTAATGGTGCGCACATTATCTGTGATGTCTTCACCTACGCTGCCATCGCCTCGCGTTGCTGCGCGCTCTAATACGCCATTACGATATAAAATACTCACCGCTAGACCATCAAGCTTTGGCTCACAGCAGTAACTGACCGTATCTACTTTATCACTAATACGTTTATTAAAGGCTTCAAAGTCTGCTTGCTCAAAGGCATTATCTAAACTGAGCATCGGCTTTAAATGGGTAATTTGATCAAACTTGGCCAGTGGCGCGCCGCCAACTCTTTGGGTGGGAGAATCAATGCTAATCAACTCAGGATGAGCCGTTTCAAGCGCAATAAGGCGCTGCATTAAACGGT
Source organism: Shewanella sp. 10N.286.51.B2 (assembly GCF_041469265.1). NCBI lineage: Bacteria > Pseudomonadati > Pseudomonadota > Gammaproteobacteria > Alteromonadales > Shewanellaceae > Shewanella > Shewanella sp. 10N.286.51.B2. The sequence goes on along the minus strand of NZ_JBFRKH010000001.1, from coordinate 75,561 downwards.
CATACTCAGCATCAGGAATACTCGGCGCATCATCCACATAATAAAGAATATTATGACGGTGTAGTTCACTGCTAATTTGCTGTATTTCTGTTTTAATGTCTTGCATAAAATCACTCATCTAAAAAGCAAACAAGGCCGCAAGTGCGGCCTCATTGTAAAATATAATAAAATTTAAGAAACGGCTCGAATTCGGCTTAAGTATGCTTGTTTATTAGTATCAGTCCAGGCGTTACGCTTGTCGTCTAACACTTCAGCGCCTAAGTCATCAGCCAGTTGCTGGGCTGAATTAAGCATAATTGAGAAATTTCTTAACGCATCGCCATGGCAAGGCAATGTCATAAATAACACCACACCTTGAGTGGCAAACTGTTCCATATTGTCAGGGTCAAATACCCCAGGCTTTAACATGTTAGCCATGGAGAATAGCACTTTTCCATTACCGGCATTATCTTGATGACGATGGAAAATATCCATATCGCCGAATTTAAAGTTAAGCGATAACAAACAAGGTAATAGCTCGGCGCCTTGTAATTGTTCACCGTCACGGGCAACCACATGCAGTACTAATACATCTTGCGGCTCGCCAAGTGGCTCTTCTACTGGCTCAGCCTTTGGCGCAGTTTCGACAACAGGAGTGAGCGGCTCTTGTGCTAAGGTTTGATGTTCTGGCGAATGAACACTTGCAGAGCTCACATTAGATTCAGCTTTGGTTACTGAGGCTTTTTCAATAGGGTCGTCAATAAACGGTTCATTAGAGTCATCATTAAACTCTTCACCAAACAGCGCTTGCTGGGTTGGTATATGCTCTGGTTCTTTGGCAGCGGTAGTCATTACGGGATCTTTTCTACCCGGATGGTAACTTGGCGCTTGCACATTCACTGCTGATTGGTTTTGTAGGCCAATGCCCTTTTTTGAACCCGCTGCAGTAATTTCTAGCTCTGCACTATCAAGTTGACTGCTGCTTACATTAGGCTTTAAATGTGGGCTAACCTTCGACTGTCTCATAACAGGCTCAACTGAGACCTCGTCAGCTTTAACCCGTCTCACTTCACCAATACCATCAGCGTCAAACCCCTGTGAGTCACGCTGCTCTGCTTGGCCTTTATAAAACCCCGTCATTGGGTTGTCTTTTAACGTTTTAGGTTGTTGTTTACGAATAGACCAAAACCCATGTACCAATACTGCGATAATCGCTATTGCGCCTAGTATTGACAAAACCAGTTGAAAATCTTCCATTGGTGACCCTGTAATCCTATTTATTCTATTTATTCAGCGTCGGCAAGTGCCACCGCTTCTTCGATATCGACTGCGACTATACGTGAAACGCCCGGTTCATGCATAGTGACACCTATTAATTGATCAGCCATTTCCATGGTGATTTTATTATGGCTAATATAAACAAACTGCACACTCTGTGACATCTCTTTTAATAAGCGGCAAAAACGCTCAACGTTGGCATCATCTAAGGGTGCATCAACTTCATCAAGCATACAAAATGGTGCTGGATTTAGTCTAAATATGGCAAATACTAATGATAAAGCGGTTAAGGCTTTTTCTCCACCACTAAGAAGGTGAATAGTACTATTCTTCTTGCCGGGTGGTTGCGCCATAATGGTCACACCCGTTTCAAGTAAATCATCATCCGTTAAGGCTAAATAGGCTTTACCACCGCCAAAAACCTTAGGGAATAACTTTGATAAGTCCGCATTGACCGCATCATAAGTGGTTTTAAATCGAGTGCGAGTTTCCTTATCGATTTTACGAATGGCCTCTTCAAGTGTGGCTAAGCCTTTATTTAAATCATTATCTTGATTATCTAAATAAGCCTTACGTTCACTTTGCTGCTCAAACTCTTCGATTGCCGCGAGGTTAATGGCCCCTAAATGACTGATTTGAGCTCTTACTTTATCAAGGTTTCGCTGCCATACAATGACTTTAGCTGTTTCAGGAATATGCGCTATCACATCTTGAATCTTTATCTGTTGTTCTTCAAGTAACTGAAATTGGCCATCGGCCTGACCTTTTAATCCTTCACGACGTAACTTTAACCCGCTGAGAGACTGAGTCAAGTTTTGCAGTGCACCAAGCTGTTGTTTTTGAATCAATACCGCACTATCGAGCCGAGTTTGTAACTCTGCCTGCTGTGTACGATTTGAATTCAGTAATTGTTGTTTAGCTTGCTGAATGTCGAGTTGCGCGTTTAATTGTGTTTGCAGCTGTTGTAATTGCTGCTCACCTAAACTGGCATTAGTTTGCTGCGAAGATTCCCGCAGCTGCTTGATTTGCGCTGTGGTGGACTCGCTCTGCTGGGTTTGCTGGCTAATATTGGCTTGTAATACTGCTACTTGAGTGTGCAATTGTTGCATTTTTTGCCGGCAACTATTGCTATCACGCTCTTGCTGACTGCGGTTAGCTTTATAATCTCGTAGCTGCTGACTGGCAGTTTGCCAATCTTGATTTACTTGCTGCTGGGTTGCCAACTGCTGTTGATGCGTTTGCTGGGATAACTCAAGCTCGGCAGTTAATCGCTCTATCGCTTGTTGACCTGCGCCAATTTGTCCTTGCAGCTGAGCCACTTGTTCATCAAGGCTTTTTTGTCGGCGTAATCTGTCTTGTTGCTGCAGCACCAAACTGTGGCTCTGAGCATCAAGCTTACTGCAATCTAATTGCAACTGGTGATGTTTAAGTTGAGATTGACTCAATTGCGCGTGAGCATCGCCAACTTGCTGAGTTTGTAAGCTCACTTGCTGCTGCAACTGCAACAATTGCTCATTTAATTGGCTAATTTGTATTTGTAATTGCTGGTACTCATTTTTAAGTGCCAGCTGTGATTGCTTAGAGTCGGCTTTTTTAAAGACAAAGCCATGACCCACTAAATAACCATCTTGAGTGGCAAAAATGCCATCTGAGCTTAACTGCTTAAGCTGCGCTTTTGCCTCATCAACACTGGCACACCAGCTTACATGGTGAAGCCAAGGGGATAAATTAACCGCAGCGCTAATTTGGTGATTCAGCGCGCTCACCTCACCTGTGGCAATAAAACCACTCACTGATGGGCCAATTGCACCACCAGCATCAATCACTTTGGTGGCTAAAATGCCTTGCAGTAATACATCAACAGCCTTTTCCCAGCCTGGCGTTACCTCAATGGTTTGCCATAAAGCTTGCTGATCATCGTCATTGCTGGTTAGCCATTGCTCAATCAGCTCACTTCTGGCGCTTAGTGACGATAACTGCTGTTTTTGCTGCTGATAATCTTCACTTGCCTGAGCTAGCTGTTGTTGCTTATCTTCAAGTTCATCAGTGAGTTGATGTTTGATTTCATCTTCTAATTCAAGTTGCTCTTTAAGGGCGGTTAACTTGAGGTCAAGTGCGGTTAATTCAGCTTGTGAGTCAGACTCAGTATTTCGCTGCTGCTCAGCACTAAGTTCGATTAACTGCTTTTGTTGCTGCGACAGCATTTGTTGTTGATGCTGCAATTTGCTCTGGGTTAGTGCCGCTGCCATTTTGGCATTCGCCGCGCCATCAGATAACACCGATAAATGCTGCTGTAAGCCTGCCGCTTTTTGCTCAACATCTTGCAGCTGAGCATCAATAACGCCCAGCGCTTGTTCTGCTGCAACAAGTTCAGGTTTGCCCTCAGCTAACTGCGCCGTTAATTGTTGCTCTTGCAGCATCAAGGTTTGCAACGCATTACTAGCAACTTGCTGCTGCGAAATGAGATCTGCTAATTGTTTTTCCAGCTGATTATCTTGTAGCTGTTGATGTTTAAGCTGTTGTTCAAGCTTAGCGATTTCTGTGCCTGCTTGATAATACTCGGCCACCAGCTGTTGCTCAGCAGCGGTTAATTCTGCAATTTGGGTTTTAAGCTGAGTAAGGGTTAATTCAGTGGTTTCACCATCAGCATTGGCAGCAGCTAAATTAACTTCAAGTTGTAAAATCTCTTGGGCAATATTGTCGCTTTGGTTTTTAAGCTCTTGATAGCGCATCACCAACAATTGCGCATGTAAGTCACGTTCTTGTTGCTTAAACTCACGATATTGCTTGGCGGCCTGCGCTTGTTGTTCAAGCTTGTCGATTTGGCTACCGAGCTCTAAGCGAATATCGCCCAATCGCTCCAAGTTTTCACGGGTATGGCGAATACGGTTTTCAGTTTCACGGCGGCGTTCTTTATAACGGGAAATGCCTGCTGCTTCTTCAATAAAAACCCGCAGTTCTTGGGGTTTAGATTCAATAAGACGCGAAATCGTCCCCTGCTCGATAATGGCATAACTTCGTGGGCCCAAACCTGTGCCCATAAATAAATCGGTAATATCTTTACGGCGACACTTTTGACCATTCAAAAAGTAATTTGAGTCACCATCGCGACTGACTTGTCTTTTTACCGATATTTCTTGATAACTGGCATATTGGCCTGCTAATCGACCATCGAGATTTTCAAAGCTCAACTCAATGCTGGCAACTGACACGGGTTTTCTGGCGCTAGAGCCATTAAAAATCACATCCATCATCGAGTCGCCACGCAAATGCTTAGCAGAGCTTTCGCCTAGCACCCAGCGCACGGCATCAATGACATTGGATTTACCACATCCATTGGGGCCTATAATGGCCGTTAAAGGTTGGTTGAAGGGAATTTTGGTGGAGTCAACGAACGACTTAAAGCCAGCAAGTTTTATTTGTTTTAATCGCATTGTGCTTGTGAAGTTGTTCCAGTGAGATTGATTAAGAAGCGTCGATGAATAATCATCTCGTCTGCGTAAGACGGATAAAGTACAACTTTACCAATCGCGCTGCATTTTGTAACGATTTTTATGACTTAAACACACTTTAAGGCTTGTTTTCCGCTCAATGCATCACCACAATCATCATAACTAGTTTTTTCAAGGATGTAATCGATGCCAATTAAACCAATGAAAAGTGGTGTTAATTATTTTATGGATGGGTTTAAGCTCATAAAACAACCGGGGCTACGAACCTTTGTCTTCATTCCATTAATGGTTAACTTAGTTTTATTCTCAACGGTCATTTATTTTGCCATTGGTAAATTAGATGAAATGTTTGCTTGGATGAACGGCCAAATCCCCGAATACCTCACATGGTTAAATTTTTTCCTGTGGCCACTGGCGGTTGTTAGCTTATTAGTGGTGATGTCTTTTATCTTTAGCTCAGTGATGAACTGGATAGCTGCGCCCTTTAATGGCCTGCTGGCTGAAAAAGTTGAGATGCACCTAACGGGTAAGTCACTTAACTCTGGCACAACGGTAGATTTAATTAAAGATTTACCGCGAATAATGGGTCGAGAGTGGACTAAATTAAAATACTACCTGCCTAGAGCATTACTGTTTCTAGTGTTATTTATCGTGCCTGTTGTTGGCCAAACCGCCGCGCCCGTTTTATGGTTTTTATTCAGTGCATGGATGATGGCAATTCAGTATTGCGACTTCCCATTCGATAACCATAAAGTGCCGTTTGAGGATATGAAGTTTGCCCTCAATCAAACTAAAGGCACCAGCTACACCTTTGGCGCCACAGTAACGCTGTTTTCAATGATCCCGATAGTGAACTTTATCGTCATGCCAGTAGCTATTTGCGGCGCCACCGCCATGTGGGTTGATAAATACCGTGATGCTTATAAGCATCCAGAAATAGCACCTGAATAGTTTCGCAATGAGAATATCGTTGTTGATTCTGCGGTATTGATATCAAGAGGCCTCGACATTTTGTTGAGGCTTTTTATTGCATATCTGTCTCTTACTGAGGTTTGTGACTAATACTTTGATTATTTGCTGTTGCCTTTAAGTATGCATATGAGGCTAACGTTAGGAAGCGGCCTATTGAGCATGCGTCATCCTAGTTTTTAACAAGTAAATATTTATCAATTGTTAATTCCAAGCCCTCAAACGCAAGTAACAACTAAAAACATTTTAATCACATAAAATTAACGACTTTAGTATGACTTTCTGCGACAATCTCGCAAACTAACAATAAGTTACAGATTCATCATGAGAAGTATTGTGAAAAAATACCTGACAACACCTTTGTTTCTATCAAATTCCACCATTAGAAGCGCAGCTATTTTAAGCGTGTTTTTTAGCACTTTTCTGCTCCCTGCTTCTGTTATCGCTGGTGATGCAAGTCAATTTAATATCGCCATTCCAACCTTATCCGAGGCTGTAGAAATCGATGGCGAGTTGAATGAGCCACAGTGGCAACAAGCTGCCACTATGCAGCTTAAATATGAAACCTCACCGGGTGAAAACATTGCCGCCCCCGTTAGCACTGAAGCGAAAATATTTGCCACAGAAACCAGTTTGTTTGTTGCCTTTTTGGCTAATGACCCAAACCCTGAACAGATCCGCAGTAATTTACGTGACCGCGATAGCTCATGGGGTGATGATCAAGTGGGTATTAAGCTCGACACCTTTAATAATGCCCGCCTTGCCTATCAGTTTTTTATCAACCCTTATGGGGTTCAAAATGACTCTATTGAAAATGAGTTAACAGGTGAAGAAAGTGATGCTTGGGATGGTATCTGGTATGGCAGCGGTAAGATTACTGCCCAAGGTTATCAAGTTGAAATGGAGCTACCGTTAAGACTATTTAACTTTGATGATAATAAAGACCTGCAAACTTGGGGGATTGAGTTAATCCGCTTCTATCCAAGAAACGAAACTCACCGTATATCAAGCCATAAGATCGATCGCAATGTGTCATGTCAATTATGTCAGCTCGGCACCGCAACAGGCCTTGAAGGCGCTAAGCAAGGTAAAGATATTCAAATTACCCCATCAGTGGTGGCAACCAGTAATAATCAACGTAATCTTAATCCTAACCAGCCTTGGGAAGATGATAATCATGTTGAAGCTGGGCTCGATTTACGTTGGGGCATCACCCCTACAACGTTATTTAATGCCACCATTAATCCTGACTTTTCCCAAGTAGAAGCCGATTCTGGTCAGCTAGATGTTAACAATACTTTTGCGTTATTTTACCCTGAAAAACGTGCTTTCTTTTTAGATAATAAAGATTATTTCGATACCCAATTAAGCCTATTACACACTCGTAATATTGCCTCACCTGACTATGGGGTAAAGCTTACCAGTAAAACTGATGATCACACTTTAGCTGTGTTGGCGGCTAATGACGAAAATACCCAGTTTTTAATCCCGGGTAACTTAAGCTCAGATATCGCCACCATTAACGAAGAAAGCTATAACCTTGCAGCAAGGTACCGCTTTGATCCCAACAAGAAGCTATCTTTTGGTGGTCTGGTTACCGCTAAAACCTCAGAGAATTACCATAACTATGTTGCCAGTGTTGATATCAAGTATCAGCCCACTGAGCAAGATACTTTTACCGGGCAATATGTATTTTCAGACACGCAATATCCTGATGATTTGTTTCAACAGTTTTGCCAAGGCGAGGATTGCAGCGCACCGCCACAAAGCTGTGAGTTGGGTAATTGTGAATACAATGAACGCGTGCTACGCACTAACAAGCAAGATAACTTTTCCGACAGTATGTACCGGGTAAGCTACGACCATATTCGTCGTAACTGGCGCGCCTTTAGCCGTTATGAATCCATTGGTGAAGACTTTAGAGCTGACTTAGGTTTTATTGACCGAATTGATGCCAGTAAGTTTGTCGTCGGCGGTAATTATGTTTGGTACCCAATGGAAAACTTTTTCAACAAAGTGGTATTTGGCGGCGATTGGGACATTACCCACAATCAAAATAATGAAAAAATTGAACAAGAAGCTGAGGTGTATATTGAGTTTAACGGCGGCTTACAAAGTTACATCTCAACCGGTTTTGTTCACAAAGACCGCGTAGGTAGACGCCATGATGGCTCATCACTGGCCATTGATGGCAATGCCACCATGTACGATATTAATTTCAATTGGTTGTACGCCAACTTTACCCCGATACAGTCACTGAAATTAGAAATTGATATGAACTACGGTGATGATATTGATTACGCCAACGACCGTGCGGCTACTGTGACTATGTTTAACCCAGCGGTGGAGTGGAAGGTGACTGAGTCAATCATCTTAGATGTGAATCATCGCTACCAAACCCTTGATGTTGATGAAGGTACTTTGTTTACCGCTAACCTGACTGATTTACGTCTCAATTGGCAAATCAGCTTAAATAGTTTTTTACGTTTAAGCAGTGTCTATACCGATATTGAGCGCGATCCAAGTTTATATCAATACCAATCGCCGAATAAGCAAAGTCAGAATTTAGGCAATGAAATTTTATATGGCTATAAGCTAAATCCACAAAGTGTATTTTATCTGGGTTATTCCGACGGCTTGGTTGCTACCGATGAAATCGATTCATTAACCCAAAAAGATAAAACCTACTTTATGAAAGTAAGTTATGCCTGGTTACTGTAGTTATTAGTCGTTAGTTGTTAGTTGTTAGTTGTTAGTTGTTTAAGATTTTACCCATTGATGATCAAAAAGACTGCCTTGGCAGTCTTTTTGATTTAGTTGAAAGTACACACAGTTAAAATTAAGTCTTCTCTAAAATAATACTGCCAACAGAGTAGCCTGCTCCAAACGAGCAAAGCAGACCTAAATCACCAGTTTTAAAGTCCTGATTATATTTATTAAAAGCAATAATCGAGCCCGCTGAAGCCGTGTTTGCGTATTCATCTAATACCACTGGTGCCTGCGCTGCATCCACATTGTCACCAAGCAGTTTACGCACCACAAACTGATTCATATTGATATTGGCTTGATGTAACCACAAGCGTTTAAATTCATTAGCTTGTATCTGCTCTTGTTCGAGTTGCTTGTCTAAATGCTGATAAATCATTGGCAACAACTCTTTAAATACCTTGCGCCCTTGTTGATGAAACAACTTATCACTGCTGTTAGCATTGAGCGGATCACAGCGATTCATATGGCCAAAATTACTGCGGATATTATTAGAGTAATCAGTAACGCATTTGCTCGACAGCACATTAAAAGCAAACTCAGTGTGAGCATTGTTCGCTTTTTCAACCACAACTGCGGTTGCGACATCGCCAAAAATAAAGTGGCTATCGCGATCGCGATAATTAACCTGCGGCGAACATATTTCAGGATTAATCACCAATACCCTAGATGCTGTACCTGACTGCACGGCATTGATCGCATTGACTATGGCAAATGTAGCTGACGAACACGCCACCAACATGTCGTAGGCAAAGCCCTTTGTGCCCATGGCTTGCTGAATTTCGATAGCAATTGCAGGGTATGAGCGCTGAGTATAAGCACAGGCAACAATCACTAAGTCAATGTCACTGGCGAGCAATTTAGCCTGTTCTAAGGCTTTATTCGCCGCCGCGATACCCATTTCAGCCTGCATAGATAATTCGGTACTTGGGCGATCTTTTATCAAAGGCATCATGATGTCAGGCTCTAAAATGCCCTCTTTGACCATCACATAACGCTGCTTAATTCCTGAGGCTTTTTCGATAAATTCAGCCGATGAGTGGGCTAATGCGTTTAATTCACCATTCGCGATTAAGCTAGCATGCTGGCTGTTATATTGGTCGACGTAACGATTAAGGCTTGTTACTAGCTCTTCATTACTAATGCTATGGGGTGGGGTGTAAAGTCCACTTCCTGAAATCACCACTTTGTTCATATTATATCTGCCATTAAGGTATTGGGGAGTAACAAGTTTCCCACCTCGACATTGCCATACTGATAACTTTTGGCCATCTGGTTAATACAGGGAAAATTTTACAATTAAAACAAGTCTATTGGGTTCTGGCATTTTCGCTAAGCACTAATTGACGATTTGCTAAAGGTCTGACCATCTAAGCGAGTAATAATGTGCTTAACTGTTGCAGCAAAAGTAAATGATTGTTAATTAAGAAGATGCTTTATTATTATAGTAGAGTTTGCTTTAATAACTAAAAGGAATAACGAATAACTAACTGTCACTGTTAAAGCCACCTAAACCGATTATCATTAGACAATGCAAACAAGGAGCTAAACCATGAGCAACATTTACGAAGACAATTCATATACGCTAGGTAATACCCCACTAGTGCGCCTTAATCGAGTAAGCAATGGTAATGTGCTAGCAAAAATAGAAGCACGCAATCCAAGTTTCAGTGTTAAGTGTCGTATCGGTGCCAACATGATTTGGGATGCCGAAAAGAAAGGTACCCTCAAAGCTGGTATCGAATTAGTTGAGCCAACCTCAGGTAATACTGGTATTGCACTAGCTTATGTTGCTGCCGCGCGCGGTTACCAGCTAACACTTACTATGCCAAACACCATGAGCCTTGAGCGCCGCAAATTATTAAAAGCATTAGGTGCTAACCTTGTGTTAACTGAAGGCGCTAAGGGCATGAAAGGCGCGATTGATAAAGCAGAAGAAATTCGTTTATCTGATCCTTCAAAGTACCTTATTCTCGGTCAATTCAGTAACCCTGCGAACCCAGAAATTCATGAAAAAACCACAGGCCCAGAAATCTGGAATGACACCGATGGTAAAGTCGATGTATTCGTAGCAGGTGTTGGTACTGGCGGTACTATTACGGGTGTGAGCCGTTACTTAAAAAGTCAGAATAAAGATATTGTGTCAGTGGCGGTTGAGCCAGTTGATTCTCAAGTTATTGCTCAAGCTAAAGCAGGTGAGCCTCTGCAACCTGGACCGCACAAAATTCAAGGTATTGGCGCAGGTTTCATCCCTGGCAACTTAGATTTAGATTTGGTTGATCTTGTGCAAGCTGTTAGCAATGAAGATGCAATTGATATGGCGCGCCGCTTAATGAAAGAAGAAGGTATCTTAGTGGGTATTTCTTCAGGTGCAGCTGTAGTTGCAGCGAATCGTATTGCTGAACTGCCAGAGTATGCAGGCAAAAATATTGTTGTTATTTTGCCTTCAGCTGCAGAGCGTTACTTATCATCAGCACTATTTGCTGGCGAATTTAGCGATAGCGAAAACGTACAGTAACCATATTTAGTGACTGATTGCTAAAAATCGCTAAACACTTTAAAAGCTCTGCATTTGCAGAGCTTTTTATTGGTTTAAACAAACGTAACTACCTGCACATAAGTAAGTTTCAATTCAACTATCTGCAACTTCTAAGGCGTGTGTCCCCAAAATGCATTATCCCGCCCTAGTATGTCGTTAACAAGCTCAACATCTAGAGCTAGATCAAGCTCCTATTTAATAGTGTTTGCTAATATCGCAGCACTTTTTCTCCTGCTGCTAGAGCAATCTTCATTTTATGTCTTTTTATCAATCACCGAAAAAAATATCCGCCTACGATGCTAAATTCGAAGCACAAAAAATAGCCTTCGCACCTGTAAGCTTTCAAGTGGCCCGTTGCCTTAGCCAATTCGGCCTACTGGCACAAATTGATGCAGCAGGCGATCAAGGTATTAGCTTAGCGCAGTTAGTAAATGATGCTGACGTATCTGAGTATGCTATTCATGTTTTGCTAGATATGGGTCTAAGTATGGGTCTGCTTTGGTGCAAAGATGAGCTTTACCGCTTAGATAAAACAGGACATTTCTTATTACATGATGATATGGCTGCAAAGAATCTGAACTTTATTCACGATGTCTGTTACCAAGGTTTGTTTGAATTAGAAGCATCACTTCGTAATGGCAAAGCTGAAGGCTTAAAATACCTTGGCGATTGGGACACCATTTACCCGGGATTAAGCCAATTACCTGAGCAGGTTAAACGCAGCTGGTTTGAGTTTGACCATTACTATTCCGATCATGCGTTTGATAGTCTTTTACCGTTAATTTTTCGATCTAAGCCACAACATATTGTTGATGTGGGCGGCAATACAGGTAAGTGGGCGTTTGCTTGCACAGGCTATGATGACCAAGTCAACATCACCATTATGGACTTGCCGGGGCAGTTAACTGTAGCGATGGAAAATGCCAAGATAAATCAGGTTGCCGATCGTGTGCATCCACTTGAAACCGATTTGCTTGATAGTGATAAACCTTTCTATCAACATGCTGATTTATATTGGATGAGCCAATTCTTGGATTGTTTCTCAAAACAGCAAATTGTCACTATTTTAAAACGCGCCGCTGCTGCTATGCGCTCTGATAGTGAGTTGTGTATCTTAGAGACTTACTGGGACAGACAACCATACGAAGCGGGTGCCTACTGTGTTAACGCCACCTCACTATATTTTACTGCAATAGCGAATGGTAATAGCCGCATGTATCACAGTAAAGATATGCTAAAAATGATCAGTGAAGCAGGCCTTTATGTGGATGAAGATATAGATAACATTGGCATAGGTCATACTTTGTTACGCTGTAAGAAAAAGCCTTGTTAAGCTCATTTTTAAGTTAATGACTTATTTAGTCGTTATCACAATAAAAAAACGGCATCAATTCATTGATGCCGTTTTTAATAAATGCCATTTATAATAAATAATATCGCGCCTTGTTTAACTGAAGCCTAAATAATGGGCCGTAATCACTGCAATGCTCGAAAGCACCATTAGCGCTACCATAAAGCGCCAAATAAACTTAACCCAATCACCCCAATCCACTCGGCATACGCCTAAAGTCGCCATCAGCGACGCTGAAGTAGGCACTAACACATTGGTAAAGCCGTCGCCTAACTGAAACGCCAGTACTGATACTTGACGAGTCACACCCACAAGATCTGCCAGTGGCGCCATCAATGGCATGGTTAACGCCGCTTGGCCTGAGCCTGAGGTGACGAAGAAATTAAATACCGACTGGAATAACAACATAAACCAAGCAGATAAGGCATTCGGTAGCTGGCCAATCACGCTACCTGCACTGTGCAAAATACTGTTTAGCACACTCGGTTCTGTTGCCCCCCCACTGCCAATTAATAATAAAATGCCAGAAGCTAAACCCACTAATAGTGCAGGCTCGAGCATGGTGCCTGCACCTTGCTTAAAGCTTTGAGCTACTTTATTCATGGTTAAGCCGTTTAGGTTGAACAATATGCCAATAATACCGACCACAATGCCCATGGTAAAAAACTGGCTGGCAATTTCAGGAATAAACCACGCATGAGCAATCACGCCCCAGATAACCCAGCCTATGGTTGCTGCAATGGTTAGTAATACCAAGATGTCACCCATATTAAAGCGACTGTCTTTTACTGTTCCTTGCTGGTTATCTCTAAAATGCTGATCACTATGAAAACTAAACGACAAGCTGGGTTGCTTTTGAATTTTACTGGCGTAGCGCATGGTAAAAATAATCCCAATGAGGGTAAAGCCAACCCAAAGCCCAAAGCGTACCCCTGCCCCAGATAATACCGGCACCCCTGAAATGCCTTGAGCAATCGCCACACTAAATGGGTTCATCCACGAACTGGCAAAACCAATTTGTGTCGCAACGTAAGTCACCATCACGGTACATATGCCGTCGTAACCAAGGCGGATCATTAACGGGCAAATGATAATTGCAAAGGCGATTGCCTCTTCGCCCATACCAAAAACCGCCCCGCCTAAAGAAAATAAACTAAAGATAACCGGAATAAATAACTGCTCGTTGCCCTTGGTTTTATCGATTAAGCGTAAAATACCGTTATCAATGGTGCCAGTGGCCATCACCACTCCAAATGAGCCGCCAATCACTAACATAAACATAATCACGCCGATTGCGCTGCCCCACTTAGAGCCTGAGACTAAGCCTTCAAAGGCGAAGTTAAAAAAGCCCATGCCACCATCACCTTTAAATAGCCCCATTGGGCTAAGTAGTGGCTCACCTTGTTCATCTGTTGCATAGCTAAACGAATTAGGGTCGACAACACTGCGTGTCTTTTCCACACCATCGACAACATAATGTGCCTCTTGGGTAGTAAAGGAGCCAATGGGCACCACATAGGTCAACAGTGCTGCAGCAAAGGCAACAAAGAATATGATCACTAAGGTATCAGGCATTACTTTGGTTGTTTGGGGGGGATTACTGGCTATTTGTTGCTCTAACATTTCATTACCACTGTTATTGTTATTATCAGGTAGGTTTTATTTATAAAATACTAGCATTTAAATAGTCTTAAATATTGCAGACTTTTAGTTAAAATATCTAAAAATGGCAGGTTAACAATATATTAGCGCCTAAAAAGTAGCCTTAACGCATATTCGTTTGTTATTGAAAAAGTTTAATCGAATAAAAACCAGTCAACAATAAAAGCCTGATGATATTATTGCTTGATATCAAATGCTGCTGAGTTTGAAATCGCTTTGGTAAAAAAGGCTAGCTACAAAAATGCCCAGCAAAGGCTGGGCATTCAAATTAAGACTGACAGTAGTTCTATGCAGACTTCATACTCTAAGGGGCTTAATCGTTTTTAGGCTCAACACGGCTTGTAATAGTGCCGTGACTTGCGCCGTCAGTGCCAAGGGTTAATTTACCTTGTTCAACTAACCAAAAGCCGATGCCAACAAACACCCCACCACCCACTATATTACCTAAGGTTACAGGGATCAGGTTATGAAACACGAAGTTACTCACAGTAAGATCGGCAAATTGTTGCGGGTCTAGGTTAAGTGCTACATAAAAACTATCCGGTGCAAATGAATGGATAGCAATACCAATTGGCACCATAAACATGTTGGCAATACTATGCTCAAAACCGCTGCTCACAAACATGGCTACAGGCAGGATCATCAGTAAGGATTTCGTCAGGAGATCTTTGGTGGCAAAGGTCATCCACACAGCTAAGCACACTAACATGTTACATAAAATACCTAAGGTAAATGCTTGTGACCAAGTGTGATGAATTTTGTGCTGTGCCAGCTTCATTGCACTTAACCCCCATTGACCATCATTGAGTTCAAACATGCGCGCACTCATGATCAGAAACACCATCAATAGTGCGCCGACTAAATTGCCCGCATAAACTCTGGCCCAACAACGTAATTGGGTCGCTGTTTTGACTTTTTTCTGCGCCCAAGGGATCGAGGTTAACACGGTACTTGTGAATAACTCTGTGCCGCACACCACAACTAAAATTAATCCTAAGCTAAACGCAATACCGCCAATAAAGCGTGTCATGCCCCAGCCCATAGTACTGCCGTTAGTCACTGTAATGTAAAACACAAATGCAATCGCAATAAATGCACCGGCAAATATCGATAACATAAATGATTGCCAAGGGCTTTTAGCAACTTTAGCTAAACCAAATGCTTCAGCATTTTGGAAGGTGGTTGGCGTCGCAGCAATTTGCTGTTGATCGCCAGATGCATTTTTCATAAAAACCCCGAGTAAAACTATAAATTAAATTGGTATGACCAAGAACAAAGATTAAAAAATCTACCAGCACCATGACCCAATTAGATTAACAGCCACTAATTAAGTATCAGTTTTGCTAAAAGGTGCTATAAATCAGTATAGCAAGCAATATAGGGCTAAGCAGCCTTAGCAGCACGCTTGCAAAAGGTTAGCAAGAATAGACCCAATTGATTAAATAAAAAACTTTTTGCTCAGAAACTGTTAAGCACTTAACAGTTTCACTGTTCGCATAGCCAGATTTTATTTTTTTAAGTGAAGTTAACCCAAAGCTATGTTAATCTTTGCAGGGTAAATTGGTCTTACCAATTTAGATAAATGGGAAATTTAGCTTAATCGCTATTACGATAACGGTTAAGCCAACGGATTAGATGCCCTTGCGATCATCCATCAATAGGGATCTCAATTTTTGTTCTGCTAACTTGTTTGTAATAGACATCAACTAACATCAAGTCGCAGTTCAGCAGCAGTTAATTGACGAGAAGGTAAATTACCATGACCGATAAAACAGAGTTATTTGCAAATGCGTGGCAAGGTTTTGAAGCTGGCGACTGGAAAACAGAAGTCAACGTTCGTGACTTTATTCAGAAAAACTACAACCCATATGAAGGTGATGAATCTTTCCTAGCTGGCGCTACCGCAGCTACTGAATCACTTTGGGAAAAAGTGATGGTTGGCATCAAGCAAGAAAATGCAACCCACGCACCTGTTGATTTCGACACAGAAATGGTTTCGACCATTACTTCTCATGATGCTGGTTACATCAATAAAGATTTAGAAACTATCGTTGGTTTGCAAACTGATGCGCCGCTTAAGCGTTCAATGCTGCCAAATGGTGGTATTCGTATGGTTGAAGGCTCTTGTAAAGCTTATGGCCGCGAATTAAACGCAGACGTTAAATACACTTATTCTGAATTACGTAAAACCCATAACCAAGGTGTATTCGATATTTATACTCCTGAAATTATGGCTTGTCGTAAATCTGGTATTTTAACTGGTTTACCTGATGCATATGGCCGTGGCCGTATCATTGGTGATTACCGTCGTATCGCGCTTTACGGTATTGACTACCTAATGCAAGATAAATACGCTCAGTTCTCTTCACTTCAAGCAGGTTTTGAAGCTGGCGAAGATTTAACTTACACAATGCAACTGCGTGAAGAAATTGCAGAGCAACATCGTGCATTGGGTCAAATCAAGAAAATGGCAGCAAAATACGGCTGTGATATTTCTCTTCCTGCGACGAATGCAAAAGAAGCAATCCAATGGACTTACTTTGGTTACCTTGCAGCTGTTAAGAGCCAAAATGGCGCAGCAATGTCATTGGGCCGTACTTCTACTTTCATCGATATCTTCGTTGAACGTGACATCGCTAACGGTGTTATCACTGAAGAACAAGCACAAGAAATGGTTGACCATTTCGTAATGAAACTTCGTATGGTGCGTTTCTTACGTACTCCTGAATACGATGAATTGTTCTCAGGCGACCCAATCTGGGCAACTGAATCAATTGCTGGTATGGGTTTAGACGGTCGTACTTTGGTAACTAAATCAAGCTTCCGTTTCTTACACACGCTTTACAACATGGGCCCAAGCCCTGAGCCAAACATTACCGTATTATGGTCAAATGAGCTGCCACAAGGTTTCAAAAACTACTGTGCAAAAGTATCAATCGATACGAGCTCAATCCAGTACGAAAATGATGACTTAATGCGTCCTGATTTCGAATCAGATGATTACGCAATTGCCTGTTGTGTTAGCCCAATGATTGTGGGTAAACATATGCAGTTCTTCGGTGCCCGTGCCAACTTAGCGAAAACCATGCTTTACGCTATCAACGGCGGTGTTGATGAAAAACTAAAAATCCAAGTTGCACCTAAAGCAGATGCAATCACATCTGAAGTATTAGAATTTGATGATGTAATGGGTCGTTTAGACGGCTTAATGGATTGGTTAGCGACACAATACGTGACAGCACTTAACTCTATCCATTACATGCATGATAAGTATTCATACGAAGCTTCATTAATGGCATTACATGACCGTGATGTACGTCGCACCATGGCATGTGGTATCGCAGGTCTTTCAATTGCAGCCGATTCACTATCTGCAATTAAATACGGTACTGTTAAGCCAATCCGTGACGAAGACGGCATTGCAATTGATTTTGATATTTCTGGTGAATATCCAAAATTTGGTAACAATGACCCACGTGTAGATGACATCGCTTGTGACTTAGTTGAACGTTTCATGGCTAAGATCCGTACCATGAAAATGTACCGTAATGCGATTCCAACACAGTCTATTCTTACTATTACTTCTAACGTTGTATACGGTAAGAAAACGGGTACTACACCTGATGGTCGTCCAGCTGGCGCACCATTTGCTCCGGGTGCTAACCCAATGCATGGTCGTGATGAAAATGGCGCAATCGCTTCATTAACATCAGTAGCTAAACTGCCATTTGCTCACGCACAAGACGGTATTTCTTACACATTCTCTATCGTGCCAAATGCACTAGGTAAAGATGAAATTGGACGTCGTGCTAACCTTGCATCATTGATGGATGGTTACTTCATGAGCAACGCTAACAGTGAAGGTGGTCAACACTTAAACGTTAACGTAATGAACCGCGAAATGCTTGAAGACGCGATTGTTAACCCTGAAAAATACCCACAGTTAACCATTCGTGTGTCTGGTTATGCGGTACGTTTCAACGCGTTAACACCTGAACAGCAACAAGATGTTATTACACGTACCTTTACTAAAAGCATGTAATATCAACTAAAATCGGTTGTGCTAATATAAGTGATGTCACTATTGCTAATTAGCACAACCTTTTTTCATTTGTTTGTTCGGAGTTCTCATGACCACAGGTCGCATTCACTCAATCGAGTCTTTTGGCACAGTAGATGGCCCAGGCATTCGTTTCGTTGCCTTTATGCAAGGCTGCTTAATGAAATGCCAATACTGCCATAACCGTGACACTTGGGATTTAGATGGTGGTAAAGAGGTCAGTGTTGATGAACTCATGAGCCAAATCATCAGCTACAAACCTTTCTTAAAATCAGGTGGCGTTACAGCAACTGGTGGAGAAGCGATTCTTCAAGCTGATTTCGTAAACGAGCTCTTTAAAGCCTGTAAACAAAACGATTTGCATACCTGTCTCGATACCAATGGTTTCGTTCGAAAATACACACCGATTATCGATAAACTACTCGATAACACCGACTTAGTATTGCTTGATATCAAGCAAATGAATGATGCCAAACACATTGATTTAACCAAAGTGAGCAACCAACGCACACTGCAATTTGCACAGCACCTTGCTAAACGTCAGCAAAAAACTTGGGTTAGATATGTTGTGGTTAACGGTTTTACTGAAGATATCGACTCAGCCATTGCCTTGGCAGATTTTATCAAGCCGATGACAAACGTTGAGAAAGTTGAATTACTGCCCTACCACCAGCTTGGCACCCATAAGTGGGAAGCTTTCGGTGAAACCTATCCGTTAGAAGGTGTAGAGCCGCCAAGTAAAGAAACGATGGAAGCCATTAAAGCGGTATTCGTCGAGCGTGGAATAAGTGCCAATTATTAAGTTTCGCTAACTTATGATTGACTCAGTCATTTTTAAAGTGTGTAACCCTTGAAGGCTATAGCTCTTCCCAGTAACTGCGATCTAAACGGTCAAAGGCCACTTTTAAAATCACTGCCATATCTAAGTAACACGCTTTAGGGCCCAACGGTTTATTGCTAATCCCCATTGCGGTTAGCTTTGCACTGAGTTGGTTAGCCCAATCAAATAAGGTCAGTGGCAACGGGTGTCTTGCACGCCAGCCCAACCACAGCAAGCCTTGAACAGGTAAGCTGATAAAAAATAATAAAATGGCAATGGCTTGGGGCAAAAACGCCCATCCATTGACATACACTTGGCTCATTGCAGCCAAAATAGCAAAAAAAGGCATGAACATGATGCCTAAATGGGTTGCCCTTACAACGCGGTATTCAGGGAAATAAAACCCAAGTTGTCGGATCATTGGCCACGTTTTCATATAACGTCGACCATCGCCGATGATTTTGAATACTTTTACGTTCAACGGTATGCCCTAAATCAATTAATAGATACATGCACAATAGCACACAGCCCTATTTAGCCCCAAATTTCAGCTAAATTTATCGGCTAATTTGTAAATCATTAACTATGATTGATTGTTGAAATAACAAGGTTTCACATCAATTTAAATTTTGTTCGATTAGAATGTAAAGGTCTCAACATGTCAGAAAAACTCGTATTGGTTCTCAACTGTGGTAGCTCTTCTTTAAAATTTGCCGTTATTGATGCCGTTTCAGGTGATGATTATATCTCTGGTCTTGCGGAATGTTTCGGTTTAGAAGATTCACGTATTAAATGGAAAGTAAACGGCGCGAAAAATGAAGCTAGTTTAGGTGCATTTACTGCTCACCGTGAAGCGGTTGAATTTATTGTTAAAGATATTCTTGCTGGTCAGCCAGAACTTGCTGCTCAAATCCAAGCTATTGGTCATCGTATTGTTCATGGTGGAGAGAAATACTCTCGTTCAGTGCTTATCACTGAAGATGTGATCAAAGGTATCGAAGACTGTGCATCACTGGCACCACTTCATAACCCTGCACATTTAATTGGTATTCGCGCTGCTATTGCATCATTCCCAAAACTTCCTCAAGTTGCGGTATTTGATACAGCTTTCCACCAAACCATGCCTGAGCGTGCTTATGTTTATGCACTTCCTTACAAACTATACCGTGAACATGGTATTCGTCGTTATGGCATGCACGGTACTAGCCACTTATTTGTTAGCCGCGAAGCCGCTAAAGTATTAAACAAAGACGTTGCTGATACTAATGTTGTCGTTGCCCATCTTGGTAACGGTGCATCTGTTACTGCCATTAAAGGCGGAAAGAGCGTTGATACTTCAATGGGTCTAACACCACTTGAAGGCCTAGTAATGGGTACACGTTGTGGCGATATGGATCCTTCAATCGTGTTCCATTTAGTGAACCAATTAGGTTACACCCTTGATGAAGTTCATAACTTAATCAATAAGCAAAGTGGTTTATTAGGTATTTCAGAGCTGACTAACGACTGCCGCGGTATTGAAGACGGTTATAAAGATGGCCATAAAGGCGCAACCTTAGCATTAGAAATTTTCTGCTACCGTTTAGCTAAGTACATTGCTTCTTACACTGTGCCATTAGGTCGTTTAGATGCTGTTATCTTCACTGGTGGTATCGGTGAAAACTCAGATCTCATCCGTGAAAAAGTACTTAATATGCTGCAAATTTTCAACTTCCAAGTGAATGCAGAAAAGAACACTGCAGCGCGTTTCGGTAATGAAGGTATTATCACTGAAGAAGGCAGCACAGTTGCGATGGTTATCCCAACTAACGAAGAATGGGTTATCGCAGAAGATGCTATCAAGCTGATCACTGCTTAATCGTTAATTGCTTAATTCTTTTTAAAGCCTGTTATTAAACAGGCTTTGTTCAATTTATATTAGAGGTTTTTATGTCTCGTAATATCATGTTAATTCCAATCGGCACAGGTGTAGGTTTAACCTCATTAAGCCTTGGGATGGTACGTGCCTTAGAGCGCAAAGGTGTTAAAGTTCAATTTTTCAAGCCTATCGCGCAAATCCGTAACGGCGATACCGGCCCTGAACGTTCAACCACCATTTTAAGTCACTCTCCAACGGTTAACCCGCTTGAGCCATTTTCAATGGAACATGCTGAGAACCTGATCCGTGCAGAGCAAATTGATGTACTCATGGAGCAAATCATTGCTCGCGCGAGTGAATGTGCATCAAACACTGAGACCATCGTTATTGAAGGTTTAGTGCCAACGCGTAACCACCCTTTCTCAGATGACATTAACTTTGAAATTGCTAAAGCATTAGATGCGGATATCATTTTCATCGCGACTCCGGGTAACGATTCACCTAACGGTCTAATGAACCGCTTAGAAATCGCTTATAACTCTTGGGGCGGCGTTAAAAACAAACGTCTTATTGGTTCTATCATCAATAAAATTGGTGCACCTGTTGATGAAGAAGGCGCAACACGTCCTGACTTATCAGAGATATTTGATCACACCGACATTAACAAAGCTGATTCATCAGCGATGTTCCAACTGCCAGGTAAAAGCCCATTACGCATTTTAGGTAGCGTGCCATATAACCTGGACTTAGTGTCTCCACGTGCATCTGATTTAGCCAAGCATTTACATGCCAAAATCATCAATGCCGGTGAAATGAACACCCGTCGTTTACGTAAAGTGACCTTCTGTGCCCGTAGTATTCCAAACATGGTTACTCATATGCGCACCGACTCATTATTGGTCACCTCAGGGGATCGCTCTGACGTGATTGTCGCAGCCTGTCTTGCCGCCATGAACGGCGTGAAAATTGGTGCGTTATTACTGACTGGTGGTTACGAGCCTGAACCAGAAGTCATGGCATTGTGTGAACGTGCCTTTGATACCGGTTTACCGGTATTCCTTGTAGACAGTAACACATGGCAGACATCGCTTAATATTCAACGTTTTGACCATGAAGTACCGGTTGATGACGCTGTACGTATTGACTACGTTCAAGAATATGTTGCCAGTCATATTGATCAAAGCTGGATTGAAAGCGTTACTGAAAACTCGCCAAGAGAACATCGTTTATCGCCACCAGCATTTAGATACAAGTTAACTGAACTTGCTCGCGCTGCGAAAAAGACCATTGTCCTGCCTGAAGGTGAAGAGCCAAGAACCATTAAAGCTGCCGCTATTTGTGCTGAACGTGGCATTGCCCGTTGTGTACTTTTAGGTAATGCAGAAGAAATTCAACGTATTGCTGCATCACAAGATGTGGTTTTAGGTGAAGGCGTACAAATCATCGATCCACTGCAAGCACGTGAGCGCTATGTAGAAGGTATGCTTGATTTACGTCGTCACAAAGGCCTTACTGAAGTTGTCGCTAAAGAGCAGTTAGAAGATAACATGGTGTTAGGCACCATGATGCTGGCGCAAGATGAAGTTGACGGTATCGTTTCAGGCGCAGTAAATACCACTGCCAATACCATTCGCCCACCGCTGCAGTTAATTAAAACAGCGCCAGGCTCAAGCTTAGTGTCATCTATCTTCTTTATGTTGATGCCTGATCAAGTACTTGTTTATGGTGACTGTGCGATTAACCCAGATCCAAACCCTGATCAATTAGCAGATATTGCCATTCAATCAGCTGAATCTGCTGCTGCATTTGGTATTGAGCCGCGCGTTGCGATGATCAGCTACTCAACGGGTACTTCAGGTACCGGTTCTGATGTTGATAAAGTACGTGAAGCAACCCGTATCGCGAAAGAAAAACGCCCTGACTTAGTCATTGACGGTCCATTACAATATGATGCGGCAGTGATGGAAAATGTGGCCCGTTCTAAAGCGCCTAACAGCCCTGTAGCTGGTAAAGCGACGGTATTCGTATTCCCAGACTTAAATACTGGTAATACGACTTACAAAGCGGTACAGCGTAGTGCTGATCTGATCAGTATTGGTCCAATGCTGCAAGGTATGCGCAAACCAGTAAACGATTTATCACGCGGCGCATTGGTCGATGATATTGTTTACACCATCGCATTGACTGCGATTCAAGCTAAACAAAACGAACAAGCTTAATGACTTTAAGTAGCGCGATGTAAGCTGCGCTAAGTTTTAAGCCGAAAAGCACTAACGTCTAACGCTAGTGCTTTTTTTTGGGGCCAAATTCATTTAAAACTAAGCCGTAATTACAAAAGCTGAACAATGACAGCCCTGTTATTAGGCTGTAAAACCAAAATTTAAGCTAACAAGCAGGCGACTTTACAACTTGCTACTCTCACTTCCCCTACTTAAAATACCCTGCCATTAACCGCTACCACCTTAAAAATACCTCAGTAACCTTCTATGGTAAAAAACCTATGCCATTATCAGTAAATTGCTCATCCATGCACGTCATACGTCATCGAGTAATAAAAATCTGTTGTGGTCTGTAAGCCACTAAATATCCCCAGCAAGAACGCCGCTATTCACACTGCATTTATGACATGAATCTGCATAGGGTTTCAGCATTAAACAAGGGTTGAATTTTCAACGACCTAAAAGGATTTATTACCCAAATGCAAGGATAAAATGATAAAAAAGCAAGTGAAAAGTAAAAAGATTCGAGGGGGAAATTATGATGTTATTTTTTAACCAGCATTGATAACTGTTAATTTTCATGACGTTACGCAGGCAGAATATAGTCTTCAACATAGTTGTCCACAGATTTTGTGGATAACATGAAGTTATACATAGCTGTCGAAGTATTGAGTTACTAAGATATGCCACGGCTGAGTTTTTCAGTCAAGATCTATTTAATATTTTCTGGAATATTTGCGTTATTCTTGTGTCTGAGCCTTTAAATAGCGATACTCAATCATCTTATTTTACCTTATCAACTCATCATGCATAAAATCGTTGTTATTATCTGTTTATTACTTTTAAGTGCCTGCAGTCCTTCTGAACAAAACCCTCAAGGCCGATTAGAAAAACCACTCTCCCCTGAAGAAGTATCATTGGGATTCTTTAATGCTATTTATGTTGATAGAGATATCAATCAAGCCATGATTTATGTCAATCAAGAATTAAAAGATATCATCTCCCATTACCATATTGCCTCAGCAGTACAGCGCCATGTGTTGGGGCTGTCCATGACAGAGGTTAATATGAGTGTTGACGATATCAATATCGACTTTTTCCGCAAATTTACCGATGAAGTTGATGTAAAAGTTAAAATGGAAGGCTTAAAAGGCGGCAACCCTTGGGTTGATGACCGTACCATTAAACTCATTAAAACCGGTAACCGTTGGACCATCACTGGCGTAATAACTGAAAAGGGCCGCATTGACCTGTAAGCGGTCTTTAGCCAACGTGAGTTAAGCTAGCTCGACTCGCCAATTTTAAGCATAAAAAAAGCAGCTGAGGCTGCTTTTTTTATGCTTGTGAAAGAGCTAATACTATTAGTTCGATCCGCTTATTCTTCTTCAGTAGGTAACGACTCTAAAACATCGTCTTTTACTTGGTAATAAGCATTATCATATTCATGAACTTCCATAATAACTCCTATCAATCTTAGGTCGTTTGTAAGGTGCATGGCATGTCTATGATTAGGGGTGACATTTACCAATACAGAGAAGCGCAACCATCGGTCTTCTTAAGGCTAATTGTAGCAAGCCAACACTTTTAATGATACCAATAATTACGAAAAACTTACCAAATCGTATGTTCAATATACAAGATATTCGTTTATATACGATTTTTACGCTCCTAAAACTGAAAGTCTTTCATAAAAGATCACAAATTAGCATTAAATTGTTAGAATTTTAACTTCAACAACAGATTTCACTGTCAGGGCATTTAAACACTTGTCACTCGCGGCGGCGCAAAATTTACCCATAAAAAAACGCGTAAATTACGCGTTTTTATTGGTATTTAAACTTAACAAACAGGATTAGTCACCCATCATGCCTGCTTTATATGCATGACGACCCGTTTTTCAGAAATAGGATAAGCTGTACCAAGTACCTGCGCAAAGCAAGACACTCGGTATTCTTCTATCATCCAGCGGGCTTCAAGCAGTGCTTCTGGCACTGGTTGAGTTTTAGGTACCTTGGCTAATTGCGCTGAAAGTAAGTCCTGAAGTTTACTAATGCTCACCATATGTAAGCGATCACGGGTTGGGTCAACAGGCAGCTTTTCAAGGCGATTCTCTATCGCTTTAAGGTAACGGCCGACATCAGCGAGCCGTTTCCAACCGCAATGCTCAACAAAACCTCTAAACACTAACTTATCAAGCTGGTTGTTGATGTCACTCATCGCAAAGGCAATATCTAAGCTGATCTTGCCTTTTAAGCGTTTTTTGATGCGTTGATAGATAGTCAGCACTTGCTCCACTTGCAGTGAGATTTGTTCAGCATAGCCATTAAGCTCTTGTCTAACCCAATCTTTAGCTTGCTCAAATTGCTGTTCATTGCGCACATCTAATTGTTTTTCATCAAGTAGTTGCTGCACTGATGCCGAAATTATATCGTCAATTAACAACTGTACTTGTCCAAACGGATTAAAATACATCGCAAGCTTGGCTTTGTTAGGCAATGCTTTTTGTAAATGCTTAACCGGTGACGGAATGTTAATCAGCAATAAGCGTCTTAAACCTGCTCTATGATGTCGCTCTGCCTCAAATTCATCATCAAACAGTTTAATCGACACCTGACTTTTCTCGTCAATTAGCGCTGGATATGCTTTAACTTCATAGTTGCCCCTGCGTTTTTGATATTGCTTAGGTAAGTCGCCAAATGACCAAGTAGTAATATCTTTCTTTTCAATGCCATCTTCAGCGACATTGCGAATGGCTTTAGCCACCACACCTTGCAGTTTATCTTTCAAGGCATCGAGATCTTTACCTTGATCTACCAAGCGATGTTTATCATCTTCAATTTTAAAATTCATTGTCAGATGCGCGCTTAACTGGCTTAAATCAAAATCATCAGCGCTAATACGGGTCCCTGTCATTCTTAATAACTGTTTGCACATAGAATCAAGCATTGGCATTGCAAACGGCTCCATCGCTTGTACACAAGCTCGGCCATAATCAGGTGCGGGTACAAAATTACGACGCAGGGTTTTAGGTAATGATTTAATCAGCGCCACTACTTTTTCTTCGCGTAACCCCGGCACTAACCAATCAAAGTCTGCAGTATCAATTTGGTTAATTAACGCCACAGGAATATGAATAGACACGCCATCATCAACCGCCGCGGGCTCAAAGTGATAACTCACTTTTAAGCCCAAGTTGGCTTTATGCCAAATCTCAGGAAAATCCAATGCTGAAACATGGTCAGCACTGCGCTGCATTAACAGCTCTTGGTTAAAATCAAGTAACTCAGGTGAGGCTTTACGGGCTTCTTTCCACCATTTAAAAAATAGTGGCGCGTTATAAATCCCTTGCGGAATTATCGGTTCGTAAAAATCCACCAGCACTTGTTCATCAACTAAAATATCGCGGCGACGTGATTTGTGCTCTAGGGATTCAATATCATTAAGTAGCTGCTGGTTTTTAACAAAAAACGGTTCTTTGGTTTGTAACTGCCCTTCTGCTAATGCGCTGCGAATAAATATCTCCCGCGCTTCCACAGGTTCTATCGGGCCATATTGCACTCGGCGGCGATTAACCACGGTTAAGCCGTAAAGCACTTGGTTTTCAAAAGCGATAACACTGGCGGGTTTGGCTTCAAAGTGCGGCTCGATATGATTTTTCTTAATCAAATGCGCAGCAAGAGGCTCTAACCATTCAGGCTGAATTTTGGCGCAGCAGCGAGCAAATAAACGCGAGGTTTCAGTTAGCTCTGCTGCCATGATCCACTTAGGGCCTTTTTTAGCCAGTGGTGACCCCGGGAACACAAAAAACTTACGGTTACGGGCACCAAGGTACTCGTTATTGGCATCTTTAAAACCAATATGACTCAACAAACCTGACAATAAGGCTTTATGCAGGTTGTCATAACTTGCAGGGGTATCATTTAAACGCCACTTTAAGTCATGCACGGCTTGTTTAAGCTGGGTGTATAAATCTTGCCATTCACGTACCCGTAAATAGGCTAAATATTCTTCACGGCACTGCTTTCTAAATTGGCTTGCCGATAACTCGTTTTTTTGATCTTTAATGTAATTCCACAAATTAACCCAACTGGCAAAGTCAGAGTCTTTATCGCTATAGCGTTTATGACACTCGTCCGCCGCTTGCTTCTTATCTATGGGTCTTTCGCGTGGGTCTTGAATCGACAAACCAGCAGCAATAACCATCACTTCATGTAGACAATTCATATCTTTTGCTTCAAGCACCATACGGGCTAAGCGAGGATCTAACGGGATTTTAGCGAGATTTCGACCCAAGTTTGTCAGCACCAGATCTTTGCGCTGCTTTTTAACCGCCTGTAGCTCTTCAAGCAATAAGAAACCATCACGGATGTGTTTCTCTTCTGGCGGCTGAATAAACGGGAATCCAGCGATATCGCCTAAACCAATGGCTAACATCTGCAAAATAACCGATGCTAAGTTAGTACGCAGGATTTCAGGGTCGGTAAATTCCGGACGCTGCATAAAATCCATTTCATCGTATAAACGAATACAAATACCCGCCGCAACACGACCACAACGACCTTGGCGCTGATTAGCACTGGCTTGTGATATTGGTTCAATCGGTAAACGCTGCACCTTAGTGCGGTAACTGTAGCGGCTAATACGCGCTGTGCCGGGATCAATAACATAGCGAATCCCAGGTACCGTTAATGATGTTTCAGCGACATTGGTTGCCAATACAATTCTGCGGCCTACATGACTTTTAAAGACTTTTGATTGCTCGCCATAGGATAAACGCGCATATAGCGGCAGCACTTCTGTATCGCGATAGTTTTGCTTACGCAGCATTTCGGTGGTATCACGAATTTCTCGCTCACCGTTCATGAAAATCAAGATATCACCAGGGCCTTCTGCCATTAACTCATCAACAGCAGAAAAAATACCGTCACTGACATCTAGGTCTGCATCGGTATCACGGACTAATGGCCTGTAGCGAGTCTCAACCGGGAAAGTACGTCCTGATACTTCAATGACAGGGGCTTGATTGAAATGCTTCGAGAAGCGCTCAACATCAATGGTTGCTGAGGTAATAATAACTTTTAAATCAGGACGCTTTTTAAGCACTTGTTTTAAGTAGCCTAAAATGAAATCGATATTGAGGCTACGCTCATGAGCTTCATCAATGATGATGGCATCGTATTGATTCAAGAACTTATCAGAGGTCAATTCCGCTAATAAAATACCGTCGGTCATTAGCTTGATGTAACTATCTGGACTAATGGCATCAGCAAAACGGACTTTAAAGCCAACAACCTCGCCTAGCGGGCTGTTTATCTCTTCAGCGACGCGATTTGCCACACTTCTTGCGGCTAATCGTCTTGGCTGGGTATGGCCAATTAAGCCACGGGTACCAAGGCCTAACTCTAAACAAATTTTGGGTAACTGAGTGGTTTTACCTGAGCCGGTTTCACCAGCAACAATCACCACCTGATTATTGGCAATGGCTGAGGCAATATCATGACGTTTTTGCGATACAGGTAGCGAGTCAGGGTAACTCACTTTAGGAATGTTATTCAGCCTATATTGGGCTTTATCAAACGCTTTAACGGCTTGCTCTGATAACTTAGCCAGGAGTTGATCTTTCTTTTCAGATTGCGGCTCTTTGTTTAACTGAAACAACCGACGACGAATTTTAGCCGCATCGGTTTGATAACATGAGTTTAGGTATGCTTTAGAGAGCGGGTGTTGATCTGAATTCAAATCTAATTCCTAGCAAGTATTTCAAAAAATGCGATCCTAGCAAGGAACTAGACTGAATGGTATTAGTTTAGACTTTTCCTGCCTATGCTGGGGTTAAATAACATTGCTGCATGTACAAATTCATCGCACTTAGTACATTGGTTCGGTTAATGGTGCCAATCACTTTACCGCCTTCTACTACCGGATAAATTTTAGGTTTCGCCCCCAGCATTTGCTCTGCAAGTTGTAAAATACTGCCATCGGGCGATGCGGTTAGTACCTCTGTTTGCATGCAATCTTTCACAGTTTCTGTCATATCGCAGTGATAACTACTTTTAAGCATTACCGACATACAATCTTGCTGAGATAAAAAGCCTACCAATGCGCCGCTATTATCAATAACGGCGGCGCCCGCTTTTTTGTTGCTTAATAAATGCTCCACAGCTGTAGCCAGTGACATATCGGCTTTTAACAGTACGGGTTGTCGATCCATATAATCAGATATTTTTATTGAATCCATAATATTTACCCCTTAAATCGTTTTTATGCGCTTACGCTTGACCGAACCACTGAAGCTTAATTCATTAAATTCAACAGGCTAAAATGAGATCGTCAGTGACTGCTATTTGTCGGTTCACTTATTTAGTGTAGTCAAATTTAACAACATCAGCAGATTGAATAAGTCGATTGCGGTAACAGGAATTTGTGTTTGTGAATACATGGGGGAGTTTAGTTTACGTTTTGTCCGCTTGAGAAGTTAGTTAAAACTCATATTTAGATAGACACGTTTGGTCACTTTGATTCGCTATCCCCTTTGGCCAGTTAATCGCAAATGGATAGTCGCAAATGGATAATCGCTAAACCACTGAATGACGACTAGATTCAATAGGAGTTAGAAAGGGTCTAGCTGAATCATATAAAATGACTATGTAAGCCATGTATAATCCGTTGGTTAAATGACCAAGCCTAAAGGGTGTTGTTTATCTTTAAGTAATAACTGTTTAAATTCATCAGCGGTTACCGCTTTACTAAACAGATACCCTTGACCAAATTCACATTTCATATCGGCTAAATATTTCGCTTGATATGGCTCTTCTATTCCCTCAGCGATCACTTTTAAATTTAGTGCATTTGCCATTGCGAATATTGCTGTCACTAATGACCGATTAGCTGCATTCGTTTGCAAACCATCCATAAATGCTTTGTCTATTTTAAGTTTTGAAAATGGAAATTTTTGTAAGTAACTTAATGATGAATACCCCACACCAAAATCATCAATAGACAGACCGATGCCAAGTTTATCAACCTTATTAAGCATATTAAGTAAGTCTTTATTATGATCGATCAAGAGACTTTCTGTAATTTCAATGGTCAATTTATCTGCAGGGAGTTGACTCTCATTTAAGGCTGTTTCAATTTTTTCGAGGAGAGCATTACAATACCTAAATTGCACACTAGAAAAATTAACCGCTATATTTATTGGGGTAATTTCTTGCCATTCTGCCGTATTATAGCAAGCTTGCAAAAGTGCCAATTCACCAAGTTGATGGATCAAACCGTTTTTTTCTGCCAACGGTATAAATATATCAGGTGCAACAAAGCCTAACTCGTTATCATGCCATCGCATAAGGGCTTCTGCTGCGACAATTTTGCCACTTTTTAGCTCAATAATCGGTTGATAGTACATCTCAATGTCATTATTGTTAATGGCTAAGCGTAAACGCTTGTCTAATAAAACACTCTGCTGTAAAGACTCATTTAAACTTGAGTCATAAAAACTAAAGTCATTCCGGCCAGAGTCTTTCACACGATACAAGGCCATATCTGCATTTTTCAGCAATGTTTCAGGGTCATATCCATCCATTGGATACATAGACATGCCAATGCTCGCCGTTATAAAAAATTCAAAGTCATTTACGATAAATGGTTCATCAAAAATACTAAGAATTTTAGTTGCCAGATCTGTTGCTCTACCTATATTCATTTGAGACTGAGCAATGAGTAAAAATTCATCACCTCCCAACCGGGCAACCATATCCGTTTCATACACGGTATCAAGTAGGCGACGACTTGCCATTTTAAGGATATCGTCTCCAGCTGCATGGCCTAGTGTGTCATTAATTTTCTTAAAGTTATCTAAATCAATAAACATGACTAATATTTCAGTGTTGTTTATTTGTGATTGCTGAATAGTTTGACTTAAGTATGTATGACTAACATTCCTATTTACCAAGCCGGTAAGTTCGTCATGGGTTGCTTGATAAGCGAGTTGACTTTCCGACTGTTTACGCCTTTTTATTTCACGTTCTAACAAAACATTTTGCTGACTTAATTTATCTTGCTCTTCAACCGAAACATTAATTTGAGTGCGTAAAATGGTATTACTCTTATCAATTTTCAATAAGTAATAAAGACCAAATAACAAGGGGATAGCAAGAAAAGAAAGGATTAAAGTGAAATTAGAAGAAGTAAGAATATCTTGATCAAAAATAGGTTCAAACCAACTCTCTAAATACAAATCAACACCTGCAATTTCATTATCAATTGCAATGTTATTGGCTAATTCAGGCTTTAAAGTGAGATTATTTTTATTGTCAGATGAAATAGAGTCCCAGATGAGTAATGATTTACCATTAGGGGCTGTCAGCTGCAAACGACTATGACGGTCAGCAGTATTTTGTAATTTAAGTTGATTGATGACCAAGTGTAAATTAAGGTCAGCAACAAATACTCCAACAGGTTTTCTTTGATGAAAAACGGTTTTATGTAACTGTATTTTTAATCCGTTGGAACCTTCTACTACAAAAATCTCACTTTGTTGTTCTAGGCTTTTTTCCTTTGAAATGTTCGCCTTATCAAAAAATAAATCAGTATGAGTATCTGCGATTGCATTGCCAGACAAATCAATTAACACCACACGATTGAATATTTTATGCTCATCTAATTGACTATTTACAACAAAAGAACCTAACTGCCTTTGTAAATTAGTTAAACTTGAACCAAGCCCATACTCCATAGACATACCGGAATGGAGATTAGCAAAAAAAGTACTAACCGTTTTATCATCTTCTAAATCAATGACATATTGTTGACTCACTGAAAGAATAAACTCAATGGTTTTTACATATTGACTGACCTCAAGCTGCAATACGTTAACCTGAGATTTTTGGAGTTTACTCTGCCCAAAATGAGTGACAGTAAGAATTAACCCAAGATACGCAATCAGAATAGCGGCACCAATTATGATGATACTTTTAGTACTAAAAAACTTTATCACTTTCATCAGCTATTAATCTAACGT
This sequence comes from Shewanella sp. 10N.286.51.B2, assembly GCF_041469265.1. Classification (NCBI taxonomy): domain Bacteria; kingdom Pseudomonadati; phylum Pseudomonadota; class Gammaproteobacteria; order Alteromonadales; family Shewanellaceae; genus Shewanella; species Shewanella sp. 10N.286.51.B2. The sequence goes on along the minus strand of NZ_JBFRKH010000001.1, from coordinate 43,589 downwards.
TTCAAAAAATTGAGGATAAAAATAGAAGACATCGGGATAATATTTTTTTACTAACTTTATGTAACTGCCGTCAACTAATGTTGTTTTAAAATAAGTATTAAATGCTTTTCGTAATTCAGGTGAATTTTTACGGAATGCGACAGCCATACGCTGCTCTTCAGATATTGGGCCAATGACTTTTATTTCGCCCGACCACTTTTGCAGTGCAATCAGTGTATCTGGTACATCAAGCAAGGTACTTTCAGCATCTTGATTTAGAATAGCGGGAACCATTTCATTTAGCTTGCGCGCCTTTACTGGCAAGATAATATTGGCCCCTGTTTGCGCCATATTATATAAATCTGGATCTAAGCAAGATTGCTTCATTGCCAAAACATCTCTTCCCAAAAGCTTTGATTTTACCGTTTGAATATCAGTAGTAATCGAACCACTAGGCTTAATTGGCTGTAAGCTAGAATCTGTCCGCGCGACTAGCCATACTGCCGATGGAAAATACACTTCGGAAAAATCGACAAGTTGAGTCCTCCAATCAAGAATGGTATATCCATTAGAAATAACATCGCCTTGTATTGCTTCTTTTGATCCTAACTGAATATTTTTGTCTACAAAGATTGCATTTTGGCCATTAATTTTACCAATTAGGTTGCTCCAAGATGCTTCAACAAATTGATATTCAACATCTAAATATTCTGCAAAGCCTTGCATAAGCTCCACATCGAGACCTGTTAGGACTGTTTTCTCGTTTTGTGGGTATTGAATGACAAAGTTTGCATAGGGAACGCCAATATGCCTGAGCACCCCTGATTCCTTAACCTCTTGAAGATCATACGCAAGAGACTGAGGACTAAAAATAACAATACAAAACAACCATAATGTATTTAATAAGTTTATATGGCTTCTTTTATTTAACATTTTACTTCCAACTAATTTAAACTACCCACTTAATACAAATAGATACTCACCACATCAATATAGACGATATTCATCTTGTTATCTTTGATAACAATGTCACTTCAAATGACATTATGGTTCATCAGTCAATTATTTTCTGTTCCCGGAGTAACAAAAACTTATTTTAGCTTCATGCTTTCTTGACAAAAAATATTAATTTAGGCTCATTTAAAATTAATTAAATAACTTAAAAACAGAAGGTTACTTAGGATGTATACAGACAGGAGATAAAAAGCTAATACAAGATATTCAAAATAAAATTTATCAGAGATTTGATTAGCACATCATTATAAAGGGCTTTGCTTCCCGAAATGGAAAGCTCGATGATTATGCTCGAGGCTAGCCAAAGCTGTACTTAATTGTTCTTGCTTTAATCTAATCCATTACCTATCTCAGCTAATGTTTAGAGTTTAGGGTCGATGTTTAGAATTTAACATGCCCCGCTTACATAAATGTGAGCTGAACTCATCGACGTTACAACATGTCCGAGCAACATTTTCGTTGAGGGTAGAGTCACGACATCGATGAATAAAGCCCTGTTCTTTTATGTGCTTTCTGCCTATGCCCGGCGCTTTTTAAACGCATGTAAACCAGCACTTAGAATAGTTTTGAACACCACACCAAGGGCACTTAATTTGGGGTCGGCTTTTTTACCTGCGGCGATACGCCACATTTGGTGTTCATACCACACCAGTCCAACCATGCCTATTTTGTCTAGCGCAGGTTTGCCAGTAGTTGGAACAGTTAGCGGCATGCCATAGTTTGGATTTTCAATTAACTTATTGGGAAAATCAGGGTCTACCGCCATAGTTCGTGCAATGCCAATAAAGTCTGTAGCCGAAGTATTTAGTGTAGTCAAATTTAACAACATCAGCAGATTGAATAATTAGATTGCTGTAATAGGGCTTTTAAATTAATTGGCAATAGCATGGAGCAGTTAATGGATCAGGTCAATTAAGCGCTGAGTTAAGCGATGGCAGGCTATAACAGTCATAGCATGAATTGCTGATATAGAGACTTCATATAAAAATCACAGCGACTTTAATTACTGCGTTGCATTTTTGCCACATTAACCCAGCAAGGCACAAGGTAGGACTAGCCAATGACTTTACCGTCCCATTAGTTATCATTTGAAGTAAAGACGATTTGAGGTGAAAACACTGTTCGATTTTTTCCTAATTTCTTAGCTTCATACATCAAATCATCTGCAACTTTTATTAAACCTTCTGCATTTTCTGCATCTGTTGGGAATTTGGCTACCCCAATACTGCATGACAGATTAAAAGTAGTTTGTTCGTATGTAATTGTTTCACTGTTGAGTTCATGAATTTTGCGAGCTAAAGTTTGGATGCCTAAACTATCATTTTCGGTCACCAATATTAAAAATTCATCACCGCCATATCGTGCAATACAATCTGATTTTCGACATGAAAGCTGTAAGCGACTCGCTATCTCTTTTAAAATAGCATCGCCACATGGGTGACCATAGGTGTCATTAATGCCTTTAAACCTATCTACATCAATAAAGAATAAATAAGCATGGCTCCCGCTACGCTGAGCAAGGTTGAGTGTATATCTTGACTGCTGTAAAAAGCTGTTACGGTTGCATAATCCGGTTAAATTATCAGTTTGGGCAAGCTTGGTTGTTTCCGCTTCTAATTCTTTTATTCGGGTGATATCTCGGCTAATCCCAAACATGCCTATTATTTCGTTAGAATCATTAAAAATCGGGGTTTTGCTGGTGCTTATCCAGCACAGCTTCCCATGTTGATCAAAATAAGTTTCTTGCAATGAATCAATAACTTTACCCGCTAATATGTCTTTATCAACCTGTCGATAATGAGCGGCATGCTCCTCATCAAAAAGATCAAAGTCTGATTTTCCGATAATATCTTCAAGGTTTTTTATTTGCAGAAGATCCAGAAAAGGTCTGCTGGCATAGGTAAATCGAAAATCACTGTCTTTAAAATAAATAAAATCTGAGCTGCTTTCTAAAAAGAAAAGAAAATAGTCATTCCCTGACATTTTATTGTGTTTACCTATCATTATTAGCTTAATCCTTTAGTTAAATATAAGCTATAAAACGTCGAAGCAAGATGTCTTCTCAGCCTTTATCCATTTTAAACAAAGCTCGAATTATCACAATTCAAGCTATGATCCATACCAATCAAAGATTTAAAAATAACATTAACACCTAGATTAGCAATTGCAACTTTAGCTGCAGTTTGTTGAATCGTATCAAGGCAGTTTAATACTACGCTAAGTTAAATATAGTAGCGATGGCCAACTCACTTAAAGCAAGTTGATAGAATTGCTTTAAGTGACTGCGTTAAACTCTTTTAAGGCTAAAAGAGCCAACTCGGCCTTAGCTGATGGAACAAAGATATGATCGTGATAATAAGCCGCAATGACGTTAGCACTAATACCATAAGCCGTTAATTTGGCAGATACCGCCGCGGTTAACCCTACAGCTTCAAGACTTGAATGCACTGTTAACGTTATTTGGCGAAATGAGCCTTCAAACCCTAAACCAGCTTGTTGGGCGGCAGTTTTATCCAACACTAGCGTTAATCCTTCTGCTTCACAAAATGTGGCGACAGGATCAAGGGAAATATAATCAACTAACGCGCCTGAAACCGTACAGAACACAAATTCTGCTGGCAGCAGTTGTGGCTCCATCGACTTTAATAGTGCATTTAACTCTGTAATACCTGACATGATGACTCCTCTATTGCTGACACGCTATTATTAAACCTAAAGCTTGGCATAAATCGCTATATCACGGGGCAAGTTAATACTTACTTATTACTGCGGTTTTTAAACATGTTTTTTAGTTTTAATTTTAATGGTTTTAGCTTCATTAGATAATCACGAATAGTGTCAGTTTTTGCAAGAAAAGCATATTCTTGTTCAGTTAATTGTTGCGGCTGATAAGTTCGTATTAAACGATATAAATGGTAATGACTGACCTTTTTGGCAATCAACCAAATTGGCGACCATTCAAAGCTTCGAAATGTAATTCTTTCGAAATCAACCATGCCCAGGTTCTCATCACTGTCTGCTAATAAATCTCGCACAGGCATTGCATGGCGCGCGACACCTTGAGCGAGCATATTGGCAACCATTTCCCGTAACAGGATAATTTGTTTCACTGATAAGGTTTCTGGTGCAGTACCTTTTAAACGACTCATGGTCAGCGTGGTATTTTCATCGTCGAAATGAAGTAGTTTTGGGAAATTATCGAGCCCGATTAATCGTTGTAAGGCTATTTTTTCTCTGAAGTAGCGCTTCTTGTAATCCTTCACCTTTTTGAATGTTTTAATGACAGAGCTAGCCTCAATCACAACGTTCATTTTTGCCGTCTCGTAAACACCATCTTTAACCACTTTCATAACTAGCCTTAATAATACTTAATCTTAAAGAAATTCCTAAATACTACATATCGTCTTTGCATTACTGGCTAACAGCGCCGTTTAGGTATTTGTAGCCTTTTTACTTCAAATCACAACTTGCGTGTATTCATTCAAATTCAATGTGAAAAATGACTTTCCCATTAATCGCCTACCTTCAATATTCATTTACTTAGCTTGTGTCTCACAACCTATGTTTAGTGTTGTGCTTAGCTAGCTTGTTATTGAGGCTGGTACATAATCATAATTCAGTATAACTATACGGTTTTGTGTATCTAACTCACGGATAATTTAGAGGCTTAGCTCATATAAACTCGACTTTTATACTTATGTACAACAGCCATAAAGCAGTAACAAAACAAGCTGTAAACTTTGCAACAAAAACACAAAGCAACGACCATTTTATTTCAAAAATAGAATTATTAACTATAGTCCAACAACAGCTAACGAGTTACCATCAATCACTTTCTATTTGCACTATAGAAACTTTAATCGCTTACCGCTGACTCACGCTTATGTAATACCTATTAGCATTGATCTTGCTAATACAATTCACCACAAGCTCAACATTTGAATAACCCTATTAAGATAAAGGGAATATTTGCCCGCCTCAAGTGATTAATAATCAAGCACAATCACATTAAACAGTTTTAAACAGTTTTAAACAGTTTTAAACAGTTTTAAACAAGGCTTAAAAGAAAAAAGGCACCAAGTGAATACTTGATGCCTTTTTAGCTAGTGCTTAATACTTGTATTAAAAAACGCACTAAAGGGCTTACTTATCTCGCCAAATCATCACTTGGGCTTGTTCACCCTTTTTACGGGTCGCACGGTACATACCTTCGGTATTAAATGGTGTGGCAATATTGCCGCGATGATCAATAGCGATAACCCCGCCGGTGCCACCCGCAGTGATAAGGCGCTGATTAATCACTTCATCGGCAGATTGAATAATGGATTTACCTTGGTATTTCACTTTGGCGCAAATATCCCCAGCCACATGGTAGCGAATAAAATATTCACCATGGCCAGTTGCTGATACTGCACAGACACCGTTTTCAGCATAAGTGCCTGCGCCAATAACGGGTGCGTCACCAATACGACCATAACGCTTATTGGTCATGCCGCCTGTTGATGTACCCGCACTAATATTGCCACTTTTATCCAGAGCTACCGCGCCCACTGTGCCCACTTTAAATTCGACATCGAGTGCATTATGGGAAGCGATATAGTCTTTATTATCTAATTTTGCTTGCTCCATTTTAGCTTTAGCCCGTTGCAATGATTCATAGCGGTGTTGAGTATTAAAAGTCTCATTGGCAACCAGCGGCACCCCTTGGGTTAAGGCAAACTCTTCAGCGCCTTCGCCATAGAGCATCACATGTACTGATTTATCCATCACCAAACGCGCCAAATCAATGGGATTTTTAACGTGCTTAACCCCCGATACAGCGCCTGCATTCATGGTTTTTCCATCCATAATAGAGGCGTCCATTTCATGCTGTTCATTGTGGGTATAAACCGCCCCTTTGCCTGCATTAAAGTATGGCGAATCCTCTAAAACATTAATAGCTTGAGTTACTGCTTCAAGGCTTGAACCGCCCTTTTCTAACACCACATAACCCGTATCAACGGCCTCTTTTAATTTAGCGCGATAGGCTTGTTCTTGCTCAGGAGTAAAACTACTGGGGTTTATCGTGCCTGCTCCGCCATGGATCGCAATGGCAAACGGCTTGTCATTGGCAACACTGCCAAAAGACGAAACCAGCAAGGTGATACATGACAACATGGTTAATTTATTCATTGTTATTCTCATATTTATCAAGGGGCTTACAGTCTAAGTTATAGCCCTAAATTATACTCTAAGTGAATTGATTCTATGGGAAAAGTAATATTAATCAAAGCTGCAACTCATCACTTTGAGATAGTGATAGTGACGAAGCCATGATAATAAGCCCTGCCAGCACAAATGCGCCATATTCCACCCTACGGGTAATTTTGAACCCACAGAAATCCTTAAATCGTTTTAGATTAATAAAGGCATTATTTACTTTAAATTAAGCCGCTTCATTAATCGATGTAATTTACCTGCACTCATGCCCAGCGGTTTGGCGATCGCAGTCAGTTTTTCACTATTAGCTAAATAACTTGCCAAGCTTGAGGTTAGCCGCGGCATATGTGTTAACGAGTTCATGCAAACGTCTAATGCTAATATTTACGCTTTAGGGGATTGCGCTGAATTTGAAGGGCAAGTAAAAGCGTATTTACAACCGACCTTAATCAGTGCGTCTGCATTAGCAAAAACCTTATTGGGTGAAGTGACTAGCGTGAAACTGCCCAATATGATGGTCAAGGTTCCCCCCCTAATTACCCGATTCAAATTGGTGGTAAAACTGATGCAGCCTCAGTATCACGTTGGAATATTGATGTTCAATCACAAGGGATTGTCGCTAAAGGCTATGACAGCGCCGATAACATGGTGGGATTTGTGGTGACTCGAGATTGTACTCAACAAGCATTCTCTTTGTTAAGACAACTCTAAAAACCTTAATTTAATAGCTTCACCAACACTAAACAACAAAGCAGAACAGTAATTAGTTCTGCTTTTTTATTTGGACGATTAAATAACTCCAACATTAAGGTAAAATCAAGGTAGCTTTGACCTTGCATGGCCAAAACCTATCTTAAGCCGAGCACTGGAATGACTGGTTTTTATATTAATGCTTTAATCAGACGATTCTTTCTATGCATTTCAAAGGTTAATTTCAATCCACAACTTGCCTGTTTCACATATTCTAGCGACAATACAGTATGAGTTTATGGCCTTTATAAGCATCCTATAATTGTTATTTAAATCTTTTCAATATTGCGTTGTCGCCTTTGCTGCCATTGTCATGATGGTACCTAATTTCGCTTGGGCAAAAGATAACTGGTTAACGGTCAAGGTAACGGGCGCATCAGGACGGTTAACCAAAAATATCCAAGCGCATTTAGGCAATAACCCCGATTCTGAAGTACAACGCAGAGCCTATTTATTTACTGTAGAAGACAATGTTAACGCCGCACTGGAATCCATCGGCCATTATCACGCAAAAGTATCGATTAACGTTGAAGAAGCGACCAAGGGCCCCTGGAAACTTAACATCGATATCGATGAAGGTGCGCCTACCATTGTTCAGTGGATAGACATTAAATTCAGTGAGCAAATGATTGAAGATAACAGCTTTAATCGTTGGCTTGATCAGTTAACTATCAAACCTGGTGATGTGTTAGATCACGGCGTATACCAAGAGTTAAAAAATCAGCTGGTTACATTAGCTATGGCCAGAGGCTACTTCGATGGAAAATTCTCACGGGCTGAAGTGGTGGTTAATCGGGATGTGAATACCGCTAAAATCCACTTGCATTATGACTCAGGTAGACGCTATCAACTGGGTAACGTCGAGTTTCATGGTCATACTCTCAATGATGAGTTCATGAAAAAACTCATCCCGTTTAAACCCAATTCAAATTATTCAACCCGGCGGTTAAATCGATTGAACCGCAACCTTATCGATACTGGCTACTTTAGTAATATCAAAGTGTTACCACAAGTTGATGCCATGACCGACGTCGATGTCCCCATCAGAGTTGACTTAAGCCCAAGACCAACACACTCATTTGAATTAGGTTTGGGTGCCGATATTGGTACCAATGCCGAAAAAACCATTGAGCCAAGGGTCAGGCTCACTTGGCGGATGCCGCAAATTAACAGCTATGGCCATACTCAAGAAACTACTATGGAATGGTCACCTGACAGGCCTAAGTTTTTAACCACCTATACTATTCCGTTAAAGCACCCGTTAGATGATCAGCTACAATTTAAGATTGGATTACTGCGAGATAAATATGGCGTTACCCAAGATTATAATGAAGAAGATAGAAGCTACGATTACACTGGCCAGCTAGAGTCAGAGAAACGTTTACTCGGGGTGATCAGACAACAAACCCTAGCCGACCAATGGCTATTTGGTTATTCACTTGAATATAGCCAAGAGCTTTATAATCAATCCAATATTGATTACGATTCAAAATTCCTTCTTGCAGGCTTTGGTATTGGCAAAACCGTTCGCGGCGATAACACCTTAGACCCCAAGTCGGGCTACCGTCATATTTACAGTATGCAATATGGTGACCCTAATTTAGGCTCTGAAATTCGACTGTTAAAATTTGAAGCTAACTTTAAATGGATTGATACCTTTTTCGATCGGCATCGTTTTGTAGCCCGACTCGACTTAGGCGCCAACATTGCTGATAGTGACGATATCGCCCAAATATCACCTTCGCTACGTTATTTTACCGGTGGCGATCAGAGTATTCGCGGTTATGGCTACCAAGAGCTAGGGCCATTCATTGAATACACCAACGAAGACGGTAGCACGTCACGTCAGGTTGTCGGCGGTCGTTATTTGATGGTGGGCAGTTTAGAGTATCAATTTTATTTAACTGACACATGGCGACTTGCCAGCTTTGTGGATGCGGGTAACGCTTTTGATACAGAAACATTTGAACCTATTGCCTCCGTCGGCGGCGGCGTTCACTGGATCTCTCCTATCGGGCCCATTAGATTCGATTTAGGTGTCGGCTTGAAAGAAACAGAAACGGTCGATAGATCTTGGCGAATTCATTTAACCATGGGGACGGATTTGTAATGACAGAAAAATCCAAGCTACCCCAGCATCATAACGACCATGAAGCCCATGACGCTACACCACTAGATAAAGTGCCAGCAAAGCCGCCATTAACGCTTTGGGCGCGATTATGGAAATACTTCAAACATACCACTCGAGTGATTATCTATATTCCACTGCTGATTTTAATTTTGCTAGCAGTGCTCATTGGCACGCCTTTCGGCGCACGTATGTCAGTGATGTTAGCCAATCAATTTGTGCCCAATCTCGCATTAGACTTACGCTCTGGCACCATCAATAAGCAACTCGAATTTAACCATGCAAGCTGGTCAATGGATGGCGTAGCGGTAGAGGTTGATGACTTAAGCTTATCTTGGCTGCCAACCTGTTTGTTTAACAAGCAAATTTGTGTCGATAAGTTACACGCAAGTGGCGTGCGGGTACGAGTAGCTACTGATGAGTTTGCCGATGATGTGCCTAGTGAAAGTACCGTTGCAAACGCTCGAACAACTCAAGCTGCATTAGCAGATAATCAGCCAGCTAACACTGATAAAACTAATGAAAGTAAAGATGAAGTACCTGAACCGCTGATTTTACCTGTAGTTATTGGCCTTAACGAATTAGACTTAAACTCAGTTGAGGTCAGCGTAAATGACATGCGCTATAACGCCAGCCGCTTGCAAGGCAAAGCACTATGGAATAGCAAAGGCTTAAGAGTTAATTACCTTTATAGTGACGGTTTGCTGGTTGATATTCCTCTTGCCAGTGATGATGTTGCAGCGCCGAACAATACCACTGAGGTAAATGACGACTGGGCTATGGCAGCATTACCAGTGGTTTATATGTCATTCCCTATTTACCTTGAACAACTGATTAGTAATAACAGCGTGATGGTCTTGGGAGCAAGAACCGATGATTTCGCAAAAATAACCTTAGCAGGCAGCTATGTTGATGACTTAATTGATGTGCAGCAATTAGCCATCACTCATGATTACGGTGAGGCAACATTAGAAGGCGATATCCGTTTAAATCACGATTACCCAATGAATATTAACGCCGATTTTAGCCTTAACAATGTGGCCGAAATTCCTGAATTAACCCAGCAAAAAATCAAACTCAGTGCACACAACGGCTTTGATGATTTAGCCGTTACCCTTGCCGCTGAAGGTGACTTTACCATTAATTTTGACTCAAATATCACTTTGAGTAAGCCCGAAATGCCTTATCGAATTGATATAAGCAAAGCCCAAATTCAGTGGCCTTTGATTAAGCCTGACTATGTCACTGATATCAAAACATTATCAAGTACCGGTGACTTCAACCACCAACATGTTGTCCTTGATGGGCAATTCCTCAGCCCCTATCACCCGCAGCTTGAAGTTAATAGCGCAATGCAGCTATCACATACCAATGTGGATATTGCAGATATTGTCATTAGCTCAGATGCGGGGGATATCGCAGGTCAAGCGAGTCTTGATTGGGGCAATGATTTTAGCTGGCAAGCCAAACTCGACACCACTGATTTACAGCTAGAAAAAATCGATTATCTTTATGAACTCACCGAGCTTAGCAGCCACATCAGTGGGATATTAACCACCACAGGTAAGGTTTCTGATACTAGCTGGGAAGTAAATATTGTAGACAGTGATTTAAGCGGCAGTTTAAATCAGTACCCTCTTAGCGTTAAAGGTCAGGTACAATTTGATAATAACTTCGCCATCAATGCCAAAGACCTACAAGCACAAGCCCTCGGCACAACCCTACTTATCAATGGTCAAGCAGATACAGTATGGGATGTAGATGCATTACTTGATGTACCTGACATCAGCCAGTGGCTACCAGATAGTAAAGGGTCAATTACCGCAAAAATCGATGTCACTGGCGATGCCAAACAACCTATCGTTGATATTAACGGCCAAGTGGCCGATTTTGATTTTGCCGATATGAAGCTCGACAGACTGACATTAACGGGTCACTACTTACCGTTAAATGAGCATCAATTTAGCGTGAATCTCGCCAGTACTGCTTTTAGCTGGAGCGAACTGGACTTAACTGACGTAGAGCTAATCGCCTCAGGAGATCTTGGCCAGCAAACATTGCAACTGTCTACGGGTGGAGAGCTAGCCATTAACACCCAATTGAGCAATATATACACGGCAGATAAACAACGCTTTGATACTGAAGTTAACGCCTTATCCTTAACCAATATGCTCGGAGATTGGCAGTTAGATAAGCCCATCACGATCGTTTGGGATCAACTCAATCAACTTGGCAGCGCCAGTCCTTTTTGCATTAATCACCCCAGCAATAGCCTGTGCCTGATTGAACCTGCAAATTTTGGTACCCAAGGGGATATTCATATTCTTGCACAAGGCACACCTGGCCGCCTACTGCAGCCAATATTACCCGAACGCTTGGTATGGATTGGTGACTCTAGCCTTGATGCCAAACTGAATTGGTCTGAGGTTGAAAAGTTACAAGCAGATGTTGATTTAACCTTATCTGAGGGCAAATTAGAATTAAAGCGCTCAGAGAATGATCGCATCGATATCATTTACGACTTAGTTAACTTACATGTCACATTAGATGAGCAGCAACTAACGGGTCAATTATCAGTGCAAGCAGATAGCATCTCAGATATCAGCAGCCAAGTTAACATCAGCACCCAGCCTTCAAGAGAGCTATCAGGGCATATCAATATTGACGAGTTAGATTTAACTGGCTTACAGGGCTTCTTCCCTGAGCTGGCGACATTACAAGGACTGTTTTCCACTGATTTAACCTTATTAGGCACTTTAAATGAGCCTGAAGTCGGTGGCAAAATGACACTATCAAAAGCAGCTATTGCCACTACAAACAACCCGACTTTGATTGAAAATATCAATTTAATAATGGAGCTCGCTGGCCAACAAGGTAATGTAACAGGCGATTTAACCATGGGGAAAGGCCAGGCAAATATCAATGGTAAGTTGGCTTGGCCAGAGGGTAACTTTAATGGTGAAATTGATATAAAAGGTAAAAAGCTCGCCTTTATTCAGCCCCCTATCGCAATATTGGATATTACTCCTGATGTAAAAATTAACTTTAGTAAAAATCAGCTGGCGATCACGGGCACTGTCGATATTCCTAGCGGGGAAATTACATTAGTTCAACTAGCTGAGGGTGGTGTAGCGATATCTAGCGATGTGGTATTTAAAGACTCGATTTCAGAACAAGAAGAAAAAGTCAGCCCTTACGCTATCGTCGCCGATCTCAATATTAATGTGGGCAAGAACCTTAACATTGATGGCATGGGCTTAAACGGCAAGTTAGAAGGAACATTATTGCTACAGCAACAAGCCTTCAAACCACCGCTGTTATTTGGTGATATTAAAGTGAATAATGGCAGTTATAAATTTATGGGGCAAACCCTAACCATCAGTACTGGTGAAGTGCAGTTTGTTGGCCCAAGCTCAGTACCCAACTTAAATATTGAAGCAGTAAAAGAAATCAAAGATGAAGATCTCACCGCAGGCGTGAGAGTCACAGGCACAGCCATGCAGCCAGTAGTGACCTTGTTTTCAAACCCTGCCAAAGAGCAAGCCGAAATTCTATCCTACATAGTCACCGGCACAGGCTTTGCGAACTCTGGTAATGATCAAAATAATGCTTTAATGATGAGCGCGGCGTTAAGCTTAGGCTCACAGTTTGGCGGCGGCGCAATGAACAACATTGGCTCAACAGCGACGGGCTTAATTGAAAAAATGGGCTTTTCTAATGTACAACTTGATGCCAACGATGAAGGACGCTTTGCCATTAGCGGTTATATTGGCGAAGACTTGATGGTGAAATACGGTATTGGTGTTTTTAACCCCGGCTATGAAATGACGGTAAGGTATTATATTTTTTCACAGCTTTACCTAGAAACCGTATCAGGCAACTTAAATCAATCCTTAGATATTTACTATAGCTTTGATATTGATTAAGCGTTACAAACCAAATTTTAGTCACAAAAAAAGCGCCTTAAGGCGCTTTTTTCATTCAAATTAGCAATTAAGCAAATTTGAAATCGATGTGTTCGATAAGCATTTTGTACGCGTGACGCTGTACAGCTTGTGCACGAACTTTAATTTCTTTGCCATCGATTACGATAGTTAACTCGCTTGTGTAGAAATCTTCATTCAACTGTTGGTTGATGATATCTTTTTGAGCGAATTTGATAGAAATAGGCTCTTTACCTGGACCGTAGATTACAGCAGGAACTAAATTCGCATGACGTAGGCGGCGGCTCGAACCTTTCCCGATTTCAGTACGGATTTCAGCATTGATAGTATAAGACATGTAATTCTCACTTATATAAAATAATTTTTGTTGTTATTTTCGACCAATAACAACTCGTGCTCGTTATAAAACTAAGCGCGCGGATTCTAACACAGCTAAATAGCGTCAACAAGCATCACGCCGGAATTTTATCCACATGAACTAACTATATAGCCTTTAAATCATGCTAAATATCAGGCCGTGGGTTTTACCAGCTTCTTACCGGGCCAGTATCAAGGTGAATAAAACCAGAACGAGGGTAATAACCAACCCCGCCCATTTTTAACGACATTGCTGCATCACGTAAGGTTTTAAGAGCAATGCCGGGTATGGCTAAATCCATTGCCATTCCCTTCATATGATAACTTTTCTTGGCAACACCATTACTGTTGGCCGCTAACATATTATTGGTGATCGGAGAGCGATAACCAGAAATCACATGAATTTCATCTGAGTTATTCAGTGTCTGTTGAAGCTTATACAGGATTTCATATAAACGCTTATCCATCGGCGCCGCTTGGTTTTGTCTATGGTCACGTAATACATTGCTAAAAAGCGTTAAGGTATCACTGCGATATTCACCATCAACCCAAAAACTGCCTTGCCCGCGCTCACCAGTATGACGGTTGTAAAAGCTCAGATCACGCTGCCCTATTGTAGATCGGCTTGCTTGAGCGGAATTAGAAAACATTGAAGCGACAGCCACCCCACTAATTCCAAGGATTAACTGCCTACGCGAAGGACAAACTAACGACATTAACTCACCACTTTTTAAAAATTCAAACTGTGCACTTTTTGCACAAACGAGGATGAATTTAAAGCTTATGGCAAACAATAGCAACTCTAAAAGAACATAAGTTATGTATAAATCATGTGCAGTTTAGCAACTTCTAATAAGGTCAGGCACTTAACGTGACGTCAACTGTAATGGGCTTGTTGCATTATTTGCCACTACTGTTTTATCTGTGTTATTTAAATGATAAATATCATTTCGATATTGGGCCAAGTTATCTTCACCAACCCAAGCATTCCAATACACTATATGCACAGGAATGGTCTGTGACAGCGAAAACCATTGAGTATTTTTTTGATTAGACTGCATACGCGCCCAAGTGCGTTTATCTATTACCACATTATCCGCGAACCACTCAGCCAATTGCTGCACTTTTTCAATGCGAATACAGCCCGATGAAAGCGCTCGATTTGCCTTATTAAAAAGCCATTTATCTGGTGTGTCATGTAAGTATATATTCAGATCATTTTTAAAATGAAATTTATAACGCCCCAACGCATTAATTTCCCCGGGTCGCTGCACCAAACGATATGGAAAGGCTGCAGTTGCGGCCATTTGCCATTCATCAGCGGTTTTATCAATTTTAATCCCAGCTCGATCAAAAACATCAAATTGTCGATCGCGAAAATAATCACCATCTTTAGCCACTTTAGGCAAGATATCCCGTCGTAACAGCTTTTTAGGTACTGTCCAAGTAGGATTAATGACCACATTGGATATTTGTCCTGACATCACAGGGGTTCTTCGATAGGCCTTGCCGACAATTACTCGAGAGGTCATGGCGATTTGACTATCATTGACTAGCACCATTTCAAAGGCGGGAATATTTACCAATAAATAACGCTCTGACAGTTGATGTTGATAACTGGTTTTAGCCACAAAATTACTGGCAAGTAATATAGCGCGCTGTTTAGGTGTTTGGTTTAACCAATGTAAGGTATTGGGACCAATAACAGCATCGGCTTTTAAGCCATGACGCTGCTGAAATGACACCACCGCGTTCGCTATAGTGTCATCATAAATATGTTGCGCTTCTGAACGAGATGATAAGTCCCCAAGTAACCATAAACGCTGTGAAATAGCACTGATAGTCTGATGGCTATCGCCAGGCCGTAAAAAACCGCCGGGGACAATTGGCTGCCATTCATGGCGGTTATCAAGCCACATTAATCGTCTAATATGGTTAAGAACTCTCAAGTAATCATCTACCGGAGGCTCTAAAGAAAAAACTTTCTTTTGAAGTGAAGCGTTGGAAGCAAGATTGCGATACTGCAGTTCAACAGACTTATCAGCCCAAAACCTATCAACTTCATTTTGTATTGTGTCGATATATTCAAGCTTTTCAGCCTCTGTACCCTGGCGCAGAATCGTTAAATATGCTTGCCATTGAACACTGGAGTCAGTCAACGAAATCAATAATACATGTTGCGCAAGGGTGTTATAAACCGCATCCGAAGCCGCAATCTTAGTCATTGGCGTAAAATACAAGAATAATATCACTGCAAAAGATAACGCAACTCGATGAAAACAGCATTTCACCATGAATTATCCTCCTAAATACTGACTACGAGCTTTTGAGTATGGCAAAGAAATACCATCCTTGTGTTACATAAAATATGACACTGTTAAAAGATAATACGAAAGTTGGAGATAGATAGCGGATTTAGCGCAGCAATTCGACAGTGGTAGAGCTGTGATAAGTCGAGTTCTGTTAAACGATGGGCATAACTGCTATAAACAAACTCCGCAATACTTATTACGTTAATTTCACAGCAGTTAATATGAATAAAAAACAACTCATGCAAGTGATGGCCTCGGACATCGGTATCTCACAATCTCAAGCGAAAATTCAAATCGATCAAATTGTTTCTCAGATCCATAAAGCACTTACCGAAGGTGAAAAAGTTTACATTCCGCAATTTGGCACATTTGAATTACGCTACCATTTAGCGAAAAATGGCTACAACCCACAAACCGGTGAAGCAATAGAAATTCCAGGATTTAACCAACCAAGCTTTAAAGCTGCGCCTGGATTGAAAAAACTCATCAATCAGTAATAAAGCCATAATCCCATTTCAAAGGCCTTGTTTTACTAGTAATAGCAGCAAGGCTTTTACCAATAACTACACCATTTCATAATCATCTTCTAAACTTAAAGTCAAAGTCACCTTACCCAGCGCTCAACCATGAACCTTAACCATGCTGTGATAAGTGTTGTTCTACTGCTATGCACTTTTATTCCATTACAGGAAACCTCAGCCTCCTACGAGAGCTTTGAGCTATCAACAACAGCAAAAATTATTGTTGTTGGTGACATCCATGGCGACTATGGTGAATTTGAAACATTAATTCGTGCAGCAGGCATTATCGATGACCAACTGAACTGGCAAGCTGGCGACACTCAGCTAGTCAGTGTCGGCGACCTGCTGGATAGAGGCCCTGACTCCCGCAAAGTAATGGACTTGTTTATGCGTTTAGAGCAACAGGCCACCGCAGCAGGAGGCGCAGTACATCTTGTGTTGGGTAATCATGAATTGATGAACCTTATCCGTGAACTTAACTACGTACCCGCTGATGAATATAAACACTACCTGGATGATGAATCTGCGGACGTACGCGAAAATTACTGGCAGCAATACCTTTCATATGCAACTGAAACCAGTGCCGGAATGAGTCAGCAATCGCTATTATCGACCTTTAACACTGAATACCCTCCCGGCTACTTTGGCCATATGCAGCTCTTTTCTACCAAGGGTAAATATGGCCGTTGGCTGTTGAGCAAGCCCAGTATATTAAAGATCAATGAGGTGCTATTTCTCCATGGTGGACTTTCTGCCAAGTTCCCTCTGTCAACCTTAGCCGAAGTAAACAACGAATCAGCAAAAGTAATACATGATTACATGGAAGCTTTTGAGCAATTAAAACTCCAAGGCGCATTAAGTCACCTTGATGATTTCTTTAGTCGCCAAGAAAAAATAGCACGGCGGTTACTATCTGCAGGCTCTGACGAACATAAATCCTTGTACCAAAGCTTTGTTAATCTCAGCCAGTCTTTTTACCTCGATGGAGAAAGTCAATTCTGGTATAGAGGCTCAGCTCTTTGCCATCCAATCTTTGAGGAAGAGATACTTGATCGCGTTTTGCAACACTATAAGGCCAAACAATTGGTGATTGGTCACACAACCACGAGTAGCCGCGTTTTTGAAAGCAGAATGAAGGGCAAGGTGATCAATACTGACACTGGACTGTACCGAAAATATTATCAGGGCAATCCAATGTTATTAGCCATTAACAAAGATGAACTTCAACAATTTGATGGTAATCAATGGCGTCCTTTTGAGGTTGACGATGGTCAATACCGTGAGATTTACCAAGGCCACAGCTATCAGGACTGGGAACAGTTATTAACACAGGCAATTATCACTAAACTTGAGCCTATAGGGACTGGTGTGACACAGTCGAAAAAAGCTTATTTGGAACATAACGGACTGCGTTTCAAAGCTATTTTTAAAACTGAAAATATCATCCCCAGAAATGCCTCTAAAGATAAATATCGCAATACCGACAGTTATAAATACGAAATAGCAGCGTACAGGATAGCCCGTCACCTTGGATTGAATATGATCCCGCCAACGGTACTTCGAACCATCAAAAATAAACAGGGCTCGCTACAATTGTGGATAGATGACACTTTTAACGAAAAAAATCGCATCGAGGATGAACGTTATCCAAGCGAGTATTGCGTTCTGTCATACCAAGCCAGCCTGATGAATATGTTTGATATTTTAATTTTCAATGTAGATAGAACCCAAAGCAATATTCTCTATACAGAAGCGGATTGGATGATGTGGATGATAGACCACTCTCGAAGCTTTAGAACTGGCAAACACGCACCAAAATATTTAAAGGCGGCACGTTTGCGTCACTCGCTAAAAATTGAACATCAATTAAAAAACTTAGACTATCAAAGCCTAGATAAACTCACTAATGGCCTACTCAAGAGAAAACAAATCAAGGCGTTACTCAAACGTCGTGATCTGTTATTAAAAAAGCTGGCAGAACATGAGTAAAAATCCTCATTAACCACGCTCGCTACCTTAAGCCGCTTAAGTGATTTATGCCATACCTGTCAGTAATTCCGTGTTTATTTTCAATATAAGAGCTTAAGCAAAAGCGCTGTACTAGCCCATAAACGCCAAATACTCTAATTAAGATTAAAGAGTTAACCAAACTCATAGAGAGGATAACAGGCAAGATACTGATATTGACTTAAATGATTGTAGATTTACTGAGGCTGTAACCAAGAGATTGTAAGCCCCTGTAAATAGCGCTATATTACAGCGGGTTTGACATGTCATCTTTTAAGCCGTCTTCGAACTTAATCGCCTAACCTTCACCAAACCCGATGCCAAAGCCCCGAGCTGTAATATTCTTCATCAGTCATGCCACTCTTTCGCTGCTGTTCCTCAAAATGTTGTTTTACTTTTTGAAAGCGATGCTCAATAGATTCCAATCTGAGGTGAGCTAATTGTTGCTCAGATAGACCACTCGCTCGGAGTCTTTTTTCTAGTTCTTCAATTTTCCAATCTCTCATCCCTTGCATAAACTGCATGCTAATAGCATCTGACTTTAACTTACTTAGCTTACAAGTTCGGATGTCTAGCCGAGGCCCTCGATAAAAAGATCTAGAGTGATCGATGGCCCAAATTTTACCAAGATAAGCTTTTTTCCTGTCCGTCACTTCATTTGGGTCTTCAAATCTTTCATTCAGATCGACTAAAAGGTTGCCAGCATGCCTGTCAACATTGCCAATAATACAATCGAATGTTTTGATTTCTTTTATTTGGTGATTTTTATATTCGGCGGATCCCGGGTAAGGCAGACTAAGAGCAGTTAAATCGTAAAGCACGACACTATTCTCTACCCATAATTGCAAACTGCCTTTTCTCAATTTTTTACTCGGTTTTAGCCCTTTTTTCCCTATTGGTATACTTCGAAGCACTGTCGCAGGAATAATATTAAGGCCAAGGTATTTTGAAATAATATATGCTGCTAATTCATTGTAGTAGCTATCGTAATACATTAAACCAACGTTACCTCTAGCATAATCTTTTACTGTTTTATCTCGAAAGGCGGCACGTATCTGTACACTATTTTTGACTAAACCTACCCTGCGAATTTCCATAATACTTTCTTTTGTCGTGAACGCTTTAGCAACACTTTTAGAAAGATTAATATCGCCATCATTTAATAAGTCAAAGATAACCGTTTCATCTCGGATTAAAGGAACGGTTACAGCGTGAGACAAGAAAGCGACTAAATATATCGTCAGAAAAAAAGCCATCTTCAAATATTGCATAATGCGCTCCTTCTATTCAATCGATGAGATATCACGCTGGTAAAGTCTATTTTTAAGGGCGATGGATTTCACTTATATCGATATATTTAGGCTCTTTAAGCCACAGATAACAAATCCGTTTATGACAATGCAACGACTTAAAATTAGTTAGCGCTTAGCAAGACATCAGAATTAAAACAGGTATTAATCATGCTCATTGACCAATTGCTTATGCTTGCGAGCAAGGTTAAATGCCAATATTATCCAAAACAGGGAAAGCACCAGATTAACCGCCGCAAACTCATAATGATCAAGCTTGAATACTTTAAGGCCAATAAAGATGATCACCACATGAGCCAAATCTCCCAAACGCCAACAAAATGCATCGATCACAGTCTTCCCTTCAAAAATTTGTTGCTGATTTAAAGGCAGAAACAGTGCATGCCGGGCAGTATTTTGTAATGAATAATCTATGCTATTTTCAGCAATCTTTATTAGCTTAAATAGGGTGAATATAGGGATAAAAGTCGCTAATCCATAGCCCACAAAAGCGACAAAGGGTAAAATTAGAATGGCACCATGTATATGGATCCACTGGAATATTCGAGAAACCAGTAATAGCTGAATTATCATGCTGAATAAGTTTACCCAAGTGTAAAAGTCACTGTAAAACTCACCTATAATCAGTTTGACATCGGCTCCCTGCTGCGCATGAATTTGCACCCATTTGGCCAGAATGTATTCTCCTGTAGTATTCACACAGTTGAGTAACACTACAAACCCAGCAATCACCAACAAGTAACGATTATTCAGTACGGTATCAAAACCTGCTTTGAATGAATGACCATGGTAGTCATTTGTTTGTTTTTTTTTAGATTTCAGTCCAATTAATTTGGGTAACCACATGGTCGCGATAAGTAAAACCGCAGCGACGAGCATCAAGCCTTCAGCGCCAACAAGCTTAAATAGATGTTTGCTAATTTGCGCACCTAATAATGATCCTAAAGATGCCCCTGCTGCAATAAAAGCAAACAAGCGTTTACCCTCATCTGGACTGTAAATATCTGCAGCATAGGCCCAGAACTGGGCAATTAACAGCACATTGATCACACCTAGCCAAACGAAGAAAGGGATTGAAATAGGCACCTTAAACAAATAAAGCCCCCAGAATAATAACAAGCTCACAGCCACAGCTAAGGTGACTCGGGGCAATATTTCATTCGTTCCCTGAGTCCTTATCCAGCTAGCGTATAAAGGCACCAATATCATTAACACCAATGCTTGAATCGCTATCGTGTAAGTGCGTATTTCAGCGGTGTGTTCAGAGAGGATGAGTGCTTCACGGATAGGCTTTAAAATGTAATACAGCAACAGTAGCAAACAGGCGTAAGCGGAGAGCATCAAGGTTGACTTACCTTCTCCCGGTTGCACATGAGTAAACAATCTCATTAAGCGTTCTAGGTAACTTAAGTCGTTCCTGCTGTTTGCTTCCATACCTGTAAATAATACCTTGTTTACTTTCAGGGTATCGAAAAGCTTAGCAGGGGCATGTGTACTGTCAAATATGTAAAGCTAAAGGCAACACTCATCCCAGCGACGTAAAGATATTGATTGAGAGGATTTTTTATCGTCTAAAAATCCGATATGGCTAATTGATTTAATACATTAATTTAGCAAGAACAATTCAAATAAGTCCGTCAACAATAGTCGATGAATCTGATTGATTTCGTCGTTTTAACACACCTGATACGGATCAGGATTTCAACACAAAGTTTCAATGTAACGCGGCTAAATTTAGCTGTGTTCACTCGTGGTACTCGCCAGACTTGAACGAGCAAATATCACTATTTCACAAACTTCAGATACAAAAAGGTCAGACTTGAACCGGCACGCCCTATTTTAAAACGATGAGGGATTGTTATATCTTGTCATTCATTTAGCAAATTTCAGATACAAAAAAGCCTCAACTAATGTTGAGGCATTTTGGCACCATACTGACGTATATTTTTGATAATAAAACTGATGGTACCCGAGGCCGGACTTGAACCGGCACGCCCTATTTTAAAACGATGAGGGATTGTTATATCTTGTCATTCATTGAGCAAATTTCAGACACAAAAAAGCCCCGACTAATGTCGAGGCTTTTTTGCACCATACTTACGTATGTAATATGGTACCCGAGGCCAGACTTGAACTGGCACGCCTATTAAGCGAGGGATTTTAAATCCCTTGTGTCTACCGATTCCACCACTCGGGCAAACTTATTGTAACTTGTCGAAACAAGCTACGGAATCTGTTTTCAATTGCTGCAATTGCTTGCTGCCGCTGAACTTGGTGCATACTTTACTGGTTTTTCAGAATGGATCAATAAAAAAATGAAACTTATTGTTCAAGTGCTGACTTTGCAATCAATTCGTCTAAAAACATAGCTAAATTAGCCCTTTCAATTAAATATTTCACTTAAGCATGCAAAATATTCTGCACTGTCGATTTTATTACTGGTAATAAATCTTCAGCAAACCATGGATTTTTTGCTAACCAAATATTGTTGCGAGGACTTGGATGAGGCAATGCAATGATGCCCGAAGGTAAATTACGCCAATGTTTAACAGTTTCTGTCAGCGTTTGTTGCCTGTTTGGCAAGTGATAGTCTTGAGCATACTTGCCTATAAGCAAAGTTAACTTCACATCAGTTAAGTGGTTAAGTAAGGGTTGCCGCCACGTTTGGGCGCACATTTTCATTGGCGCTAAATCACCGTTTTTCCCCTTACCGGGATAACAAAAGCCCATGGGTAAAATCGCAATCTGTTTAGGGTCGTAAAGGGTGTCTTTGTCGATGCCTAACCAATCTCGTAACCTGTCACCACTTTTATCATCAAACGGGATGCCAGACTTATGCACCGCAAGGCCTGGAGCTTGCCCAGCAATAAGAATATGCGCTAGCGGATCAATTTGAATCACTGGGTTAACGCCATGGGGCAACGCATGCTGGCAAAGCTGGCATTGACGTACTTGTGCAACTAACGACGTTAATGACGCTGCAGGCATAACGCTCCCCTATCCTGTTTATAAATTTAACTATCTGGGCCTAAATATAAGCGACGATTGTTAATCCAATAACCGCTGTTGAATGGTGGCTAATTGCTGCTGGATATGAATAAACTGAGGTCGCATCGCTACGTCAGCCTGCAAACAACTAGACACTATTTGGCTTAATTGGCTAATGATCTGACTATCTGCAGTTGCTAACCTTAGCTGGTTATTATCATGGCCTGTAAATTCATTAAAATGCCCCAATACGTCATCTAGCATATTACCTAATGCTCTGACTTCAATGGCTTGCATATACGCTGCTTGCTCTACTGCAAGCGCTGACAAGTCCGTTGCTGCGCCAAAATCACCAAATAGCATATTGGCATCACTATCAATCATGGTGTTGTGAGCGTATATATCGCCATGACTGACTTTATGTTGATGTAAATGGGCTAGCGCAGCTGCCATACTGCGCATAACGGTGACGATTTGCCTTAGGGATATATCCATGTCATCACAAAAGGTATCGCGAGTACAGGTTTCCAGTGACGGCGGTAAACCCAAGTTGTAATAACGCTGAGGAATGAGCTCCATGACTAAACCAAGATTGTCAGCATCAGCAATAAAGCCAAGTACGCCAATTAAATTAGGATGAAAGCCTGCTTGCAAACAGCAATGTAATTCATCTTTTGGGTAACCATCTGATGTCACCGCACCTCTGAATATTTTCACCGCTACGTCCAGTGCTGTGCCAGAGTCCTGCTGCCATTGTGCTTGATAAATCACCCCTGAAGCGCCTTGGCCTAATTGCTCCCCTAATGATAACTGCGCCATTGGCGTTAACGCACAACCACTATTAACAGCAGCGTCATCACTATTGATAACAGGCGCTGTTATAGGATTGCCACTAAATGCCAACCAAGCTAAATTGGGCAGTTTGAATAACCAATCTGGAATAACAGTCAATTCATTGGCTGAAATACGTAATAGCTCTAGTGATGTACATTGACTCATTGATGGCGGCAAATTGTTGAGCTTATTGCCTGCCATGGCAAACTTCTGTAGTCGATGTAGCTTGCCAATGGATTGAGGTAATTGCTCAATGTTATTGTCAGTGAGAATTAACCAGCGGGTATCAACAGGAAAACAATCTTCGGCAACTGTAGTTATTTGATTGGCTTTAAAACCGATCATTTCAAGCTTTGGGCATTTAGCAATGACATCTGGGATGTCAGTAAAACAATTAAACGATAGGAATAAAATTTTAAGCTGTTGCAACTGCTCAAACTCATCAGGTAGCGATGATAAACGGTTGTTCGACAAATCAAGCACTTCAAGGGAATCTGCAAGCTTAATAATTTCCATGGGAAAGCTGGTTAACCCTTCAGCTATCTGTAATCGTTTTATCTTGTTTTGGTGTAATTCACCAGACTGTAATTGAGCCAAAGTATGCAATGGAAATATCCTAAAATAAGCAGTAAGTCGCAATGGCGCTCATGATAAGCCAAACAGATAAACAAGTTAAGGCAAACCTCAGTAAACTGATTTACTATAACGCACAATAAACCTGCAATTAATAAAGGCTCAAAGCTACTATGCCAGCACTTAACAGCATCACTTTTTTCAGCCGCTTTGAAACAGACATTCTGTCAGGCGCTAAAACTATTACCTTACGCGATGACAGTGAATCCCACTTTATTGCAGGTGAAACGTTAACCGTATCCACCTTTGAGGAAGATAAATGGTTTTGCGACATCAAGGTTATTTCCGTTAATACAGTGCCATTTACACAATTAACCGACTTGCATGCGCAGCAAGAAAATATGCCCTTGGCAGTATTAAAAGCCTTAATACAGGAAGTGTATCCGGGTATTGAACAGCTTTATGAAATCAAATTTAAGGTCGTAACCCCTTAAATAAGCACATAACAAAGGAATGTAACATTGCACTATCTAACACTAATATTTTTATGGCCTATTTATTTAGTACAGGCTATTTGGGTAAAAAAAACCACCATAAAATTACCAGAGCCAAGCGGCAAGCGCGTTAATGCCTCATGCCGTTCGCCACAATTGTCGCTACTGATCCTAGGTGACTCTGCTGCAGCGGGAGTTGGGGTAAGCCACCAGCAACAAGCACTGGCGGGAAACATGGTTAAGCGGCTCTCTAATGATTATCAGCTCAATTGGCAACTGGTGGCCCAAAGTGGCTATAGCACCCAAAACTGCCTCAATAAAGTCAAACTCATGACCCATCAAAATCAGCTAACAAAAGCAGATGTTATTGTGATCTCTCTGGGCGTAAATGATGTGCTGAGTCCAATATCGGCAAAAACATGGATATTACAATTAAGCGAGTTGTGCGCATTGATCACATCAAAGTTAGGAGGAACACAAATTATCATTACTAATGTGCCTCCAATGGATCGATTTCCAGCGTTACCACAGCCTTTTAGGTGGTTTTTAGGCGCAAGAAGCCGAGAGTTCAACTTAGCTCTTTCTAATTGGGTTCAAACAAGCTCACTGCCATGCGAACAACTTAATATGGAATTGACGTTAGCTGATGCGCCAATGGCCATTGATGGGTTTCATCCAAGTGAGGTTATTTATGCCCACTGGGGACAACAAGCATGCGACATGATTAAGGTGAAAGCGTAAGCCAGACTTCAACCACACCCCTTCAAAATAACTTTAAGAAATGAAATTGATATAGCCAAATTGCAAACACAAAAAAGCCCCAACTAATGTTGAGGCTTTTTCGCACCATACACCTTAATACTAAGTCGTATGTAAGCGCTTTATAGAAGAATAATGGTACCCGAGGCCAGACTTGAACTGGCACGCCCTATCTTAAAACGACGAGGGATTTTTTAGTAAAATCATTCATTCCAACAAATTTCAGATACAAAAAAGCCCCAACTTACGTTGAGGCTTTTTTGTACCATACACCTTAATACTAAGTCGTATGTAAGCGCTTTATAGAAGAATAATGGTACCCGAGGCCAGACTTGAACTGGCACGCCCTATCTTAAAACGACGAGGGATTTTATCTTTCGCCAACGCTCGAATTACAGGCACAAAAAAGCCCCAACTAATGTTGAGGCTTTTTCGCACCATACTCTTTAATACTAAGTCGTATGTAAGCGCTTTATGGAAGAATAATGGTACCCGAGGCCAGACTTGAACTGGCACGCCCTATCTTAAAACGACGAGGGATTTTTTAGTAAAATCATTCATTCCAACAAATTTCAGGTACAAAAAAGCCCCAACTTACGTTGAGGCTTTTTTGTACCATACACCTTAATACTAAGTCGTATGTAAATGATGGTACCCGAGGCCAGACTTGAACTGGCACGCCTATTAAGCGAGGGATTTTAAATCCCTTGTGTCTACCGATTCCACCACTCGGGCATAAGTGTTGTTTTAATTGTTAATATAACAACTAAACAAAATTTGTGGAGGCGCGACCCGGAGTCGAACCGAGGTCGACGGATTTGCAATCCGCAGCATAGCCATTCTGCCATCGCGCCGATATAAACATGATTTGGAGCGACATATCGGGTTCGAACCGATGACCTATACCTTGGCAAGGTATCGCTCTACCAACTGAGCTAATGTCGCGTAAATCATTTGTTTATCTTTTCAAATAAACCTGATGTCTTTTAGCTAAAACCTTTTGGTTATAAGCCGAAGCATCCTTGTCTACGGGGGTGCATTCTACCGATTTCAGTGTCGGTGTCAATTGCTGTTTTCAACAAAATTAACTGAGTGAACACTAAGTAAACGTATTGAAGTTTTATTGCGCTACTCAGCCGTTAAGTCTTTCCATGCTGCAGAAATATAGCTCATCATCGACCAGAAAGTCAGCACTGCAGCAATATAAAACAAGCCATAAGCCACATCGGTCAAAAATTCATTCGGCTGCCAGATCAAACCAACAATCGCCGCCATTTGCGCCGCCGTTTTGTATTTACCAATCCATGATACTGCGACAACACCGCGTTTACCGATTTCTGCCATCCATTCACGTAGCGCAGAAATCACAATTTCTCGGCCGATCATGAATAATGCCGCTAAGGTTAGATAAATATTATCATTTTGCTGCACTAGTAATACTAACGCCGTGGTCACCATTATTTTATCGGCAACCGGGTCAAGAAAAGCACCAAAGCGAGTCGACTGCTTTAATTTTCGCGCCGCATAACCGTCTAACGCATCAGTTACCGCAGCAAGCCAAAAGATAAATGCCGAAGCAAAAGGGGCCCACGAATAGGGAAGATAAAACACAACAACAAATACCGGCAATAAAACAAGCCGAAATAAAGTTAATGCTATAGGTAAATTAAAAGGCATGAACGAAACCAAATAGTCAGAAGCAGCGCCAATCTTGCCTTAATTTTATCCCCCTCGCAATGCATCATGGATTGTTTGTGCCATTTCTAGGCTAATTCCAGGAACTTTTGTTAATTCAGCGACACTTGCGCCATTCACTTCTTGAATACCGCCCAAATGTTGTAACAATAGTTTGCGCCGTTTAGGCCCCACACCAGCAATGGATTCTAGCGTCGATGTATTTCGGGTTTTCTGGCGCTTATTTCTATGGCCTGTAATTGCAAAGCGGTGGGACTCATCACGGATATGCAAAATTAAATGAAATGCTGGTGAATCACTGGGTAATTCAAAGGTATCTTCCGAGCCACCAAACACAAAGGTTTCAAGCCCTGCTTTACGACCTTCGCCTTTCGTTACCCCGATCAGTAAAGGCGCATTATCTAAATGCACACATTTTTCATCAACTATTTGCTGTGCAATACGTAACTGGCCTAAACCACCATCAATAAATACAATATCTGGCACCTTACCCTTGCTATCAATTTTATCAAATCGGCGACTTAAGGCTTGTTCCATGGCAGCATAGTCATCACCATCGGTAATGCCATTAATATTGTAGCGGCGATAATCGGACTTGTGAGGCCCCTCACGGTTAAACACCACACAAGAGGCAACGGTACTTTCGCCCATGGTATGGCTGATATCAAAACATTCCATCCGCTGGATTGGGTGACCTAGCTCTAATGCTTCTTCTAATAATTGAAAGCGCTGCTCAACGGTATTTTTGTGGGACAGGCGCGTATTAACCGCATTGGTGGCATTGGTTAGTGCTAGGCGTAAAAAGTTTGCTCGCTCACCTCTGACATGTGTTTTGATTTCAAACTTTCGTTCTAATGCCGCAGATATAGTTTGTTGTAATCTAGTTAGTTCTTCAAAGGAGTGACTTAATAATACTTCTTTAGGAATTGTGCGCTGGATGTCGGCATTTAAATAAAACTGCCCCATAAAAGAGACGAGTACTTCTTCAAGCTCAGTTTGTGCTGGCACGGTTGGATAATAGCTGCGACTGCCAAAGATTTTACCATCTCGTATAAATAATAAATGAAAACAAACGATACCTGATGCGTAATGTACCCCTATCACGTCCATATCGCCTTTGTGATTAGACACTTCTTGCTGCTCAGCCACTCGCCTTAGGGCGGTGATTTGATCGCGAAATTGCGCTGCATGTTCGTACTCTAGCTCATTGGCAGCCTTATCCATCTTCACCACTAGCTCACTGATCACTTGCTGATCTTTGCCTTTTAAAAACAGGCTGGCTAATTTCACTTGCTCGGAATATTCATCATCGCTTACGCGACCAACACAGGGTGCACTGCAGCGATCTAATTGATACTGCAAGCAAGGTCGAGAGCGCGACTTATAATAAAGATCATCACACTGACGAATAGGAAACAGCTTTTGCATCAGATGTAAGCTTTCTCTAACTGCACCGCCATTTGGATATGGGCCAAAATAATGGCCTTTTTCACGCTTAGGGCCACGGTGATAAGCAAGTCGTGGATGCTTATGGCCACTGAGCAAAATGTAAGGATAGGATTTGTCATCTCGCAGC
This sequence comes from Shewanella sp. 10N.286.51.B2, assembly GCF_041469265.1. NCBI lineage: Bacteria > Pseudomonadati > Pseudomonadota > Gammaproteobacteria > Alteromonadales > Shewanellaceae > Shewanella > Shewanella sp. 10N.286.51.B2. The sequence goes on along the minus strand of NZ_JBFRKH010000001.1, from coordinate 15,149 downwards.
AATACATTGTATTTGGGCATGTATTGCTTGATGTAATCATTTTCGAGCAATAACGCATCGGTTTCACTGTGGGTCAGTGTGACATCAATATTGGCAATACGCGCCACTAATGCTTGAGTTTTTACATGGGGAATATTGGCTCTGAAATAAGATGATAAGCGCTTTTTAAGATCTTTTGCTTTACCAACATAAATGACTTCGCCCTTGTCATCGTACATCCGATAAACACCTGGCGAAGAAGAAACATTCTTGAGAAATAACTTTGGATTAAAACGAGATGGCATCAACTATCCTAAAATAGGTGTGAAATACCAGTTTGATTCAACACCTATTAACTAAAAAGAACTGGCATCAAGCATTTTGTAGCGAATCGCCAAACGGGTCAACTCTACATCACCACCAATATTCAACTTGGCAAATAAACGATAGCGATAACTGTTAACGGTTTTCGGGCTTAAATTGAGCTTTTCAGAAATGTCGTTGACTTTTTCACCATTGGTGATCATCAACATAATTTGAAGCTCACGTTCTGACAGGCTGCTAAAAGGGTTTTCGTCTGTATGACTAAACTGACTCAAGGCCATTTGCTGGGCAATCTCTGGAGATAAATAACGTTGCCCCCGAGATACCTGCTGAATGGCTCTTAATACCTCAGGCTGTGTTGCCCCTTTGGTTAAATAACCAGAGGCGCCAGCTTGCATGACTTTGGTAGGAAAAGGGTCTTCAGTTTGTACGGTTAATACGATGATTTTAGCTTCAGGTTGATAACGTAAAATTTTACGGGTCGCTTCTAAACCGCCCATACCGGGCATGTTCATATCCATCAAAATAACATCAGCTTCATTTTGACGTGACCACTGCACGGCGGTTTCGCCATCCGGCGCTTCGCCAACCACTTTTATACCACGCTCATCTTCCAATAAACGTCGAATACCGGTTCTCACTAGCTCATGATCATCAACTAAATATACTGAAATCAACTTCAACCCACCTTAAGCGTATTCTTCCTGAATTTTTATCATATCCTTACCGTTGTAATTTAGCCTATTGAACGAGTATCGCAAAGCAATATTAACCACAATAATGGCATAATTGTTCACTCCTTATGCAACCACTAACAACTAGCCCCTGTTGGCGGTTAATTATTAGACTGTTGCGATATACAAATATAACAACCAACAAAAAACCGTAGCAGTTGCCTACTACGGCTTTTAATTTTTTGTGCTTCAAGTCATTAGAAAAAATTAGTCTTCACTATTTTCCATGAAATCATCAGAAAAATCGGTTTCCCAATACTTATAACCTTGTACGGTTGCCTGAGCTGCGGCGCCCATTAAGTTAACTTGATAGGTTTTTACACCTGTTACATCAACTGATTGGTTAGCTGAAGCTTGATCGCCACTGTCTTCATATTTAGCGCTCGCTTCTGCTTGAGCTTGGCCTTCATAGCCTGACTCTTTAAAACGTGTCATAGCATTATTATTCATAAATGCTTGCACGAATGCCATTTGCTTCCAGCCAATGCCAGCACCGACGCCTCCGGTTGCAAAACGGTAATAGGAGTTTTGGCCTTTAGAGGTGAGTACGCAAACACCGCCACCGGTTGATAATGCAAATAAGTAACTATTACTGCCAGTGCACACGACATATCCCACAGAGCTCGCTACCGCAGCTTTAGCTTCATTGTGCTCAGCATAAATTTCTTGCAATGCGGCTTGGGTTTCTTTGCGGGCATTGGCTTTTTTAGCCTCTGGTGTATCACCTGTAGCACAGCCGGTTAACAGTGCTGGAAGCATAACCGCAGCCAGCAGCATTTTTTTACTGAAAAGCGTATTAGACATTGATATTTCCTCTGTTGAACAAGTATTGCGATATGTATTTAGCCATAGCAATTATCGAGTGTATTTAATGACGGCATTTAACGGCACATCAAGAATATGAGCCGCTTATATTCGGATCATACTCGCTATTCATCGTTTAAAATCACAAATGGCTTATTTAGCCAATAACTGCTTGTGAATCCAACAATAACTGACGATAACAGCACCTAATTCCTAGCAAAATTTTGACAAACACTCCCAACACCTCAACTTTTATTACATGCTTTTAAACTGCTACTATGTATCGCTTTCATTAAATTTAGCCTTTATTTCAAGAATTTGATCTAATTTTTCAACAAAAAGTGGCACAAGCTGCGGATCAAAGTGTGTTCCAGCTTCTTTTTTAAGTAATTCAAGCGCCTTTTCAACGGGCCAGGCTTCCTTATAAGGACGCTTACTGGTGAGTGCATCAAACACATCTGCCACTGCCACAATACGGCCATAAAGCGGTATATCCTCTCCGCTTAAACCATTGGGGTAGCCACTGCCGTCCCACTTTTCGTGATGGGTTAAGGCTATAGTTTGCGCAACATCCATTAATTCAGAGTCTTGCTCGCCTAAAATTTCAGCGCCGATTTCACAGTGCTTTTTCATTTGTTCAAATTCGTCAAAATCTAATTTGTCGGTTTTTTTTAAGATGGCATCCGATATGCCGATTTTACCCACATCATGCATGGGAGCGGCGTGCATTAATAGCTCGGCATCGTCTTCGCTTAACCCTGCTGCAAGGGCCAATATATGGGTGTAATAACTCATACGGATAACATGCATGCCGGTTTCGTTATCTTTATATTCAGCAGCGCGCCCAAGGCGGCGGATCACGTTCAATTGATTTTGGGCAATTTCAGCTGTTTTTTGCCTTACCTGTAAGGCCAACAAGCGGCTTTGACTGGTTAAGGCTAACTGGGTTTGCACTCGCCTAAGCACTATGGGGGGATTAAAGGGTTTAGTGATGTAATCTGCTGCCCCTAACTCGAGCCCTTTTAATTCATCTGCCGCAGATATTTTTGCGGTAACAAATATAATCGGAATGTGCTGGGTGCGTTTATCTTGTTTCAATTGCCTGCAAACTTCAAAACCGTCAATACCGGGCATCATAATGTCGAGCAAAATGAGGTCTAATGTCATTGCCTTAGCAATTTTTAACGCGAGTTTGCCGTTCTTGGCAATTTTAATCTGATAGTCAGATTTTAATACACTGGCTAACACATCGATATTTTCAGCGGTATCATCGACCACTAAAATGGTTTGCCTTTCCATTTGAACTCCTATTAAACGCAAAAATTTTTAGTGAATAAGCCTCAATTACATGGCTGTTACTTTCTCAAGCATTTGGTTGGCAATTTCGAGACCACGATCCAACTCGTATTCCGACAATTGATAATCAAGCTGTTGATACTCATGTATTAATGGTTTTAAGTTTAAGCATTGTCCGTGGCTAATAAAATACTCTGTGGCTTCCATATCAAAATTCGATAGCATTGAAATGAGGACTTCTAAGGTTTCAATTGCTAATGACTTATTCAAAGTTTGATTTTCTAATGCAGTTTGGGCGAAATCAGCACCTATTGGTTGTAGCTTTGATAATTGCAATGGCTCTGATATTTGTAGTCGCTTAGGCAATAGCCGTTCAATGTCATGACATACTCCTTGTAACTCTATTGATAGTTTTGTAAAAACCCGCTCATAGTGTGCTTCAGATAGACTATCAAGCGTTTGTTCAAACTTTGCTGCCAATGTGGCAAGCATTTGTGCGCCAATGCTGCCAGCAACCCCTTTTAAGGTATGTACCAACCGCTGAGTCAGTTCGGTATCATTATCTATAACAGCTTGTTCAACATACTGCGGAAAAGCTTTTTGCCCTCGGATAAATCTTACTAATAATTTGTGATACAAGCTTATATCACCTTGAATTCGGCTCAAGCCTAGGGCTACGTCAATATGATCACAGGCAATTGAATTGAGGTTTAGGGCAAACTTAACGACATCGGCATCTGTCGTTTCTATTGCCGATTTCGCTGGCTTAGTAGTGTTAGTGGCAACCGTTGGGCTTATCCATTTGGCCATAGTGATAAACATCGACTCAACGTCAATAGGTTTAGAGATATGATCATTCATCCCAGCGGCTAACGCTTTTTCACGGTCACCAGCCATGGCATTCGCTGTCATGGCAATAATGGGCAAGTGTTGAAATTGTGGCTGCAGCCTGAGTAACGAGGTCGCAGTGTAGCCATCCATCACCGGCATCTGGCAGTCCATTAACACCCCATCAAAATCTTGCTGCGCTAAACACTCAATGGCTTGTTGACCATTCTCAGCCAAAACAGTATCAATTTGCTTATTAATTAATAACTCTTCAATTAACTCTTGGTTGAGATCATTATCTTCAACAACAAGCACCTTTGCTCCTACCAAAGAGGTGATCGCCTTATCGAATGGGCTTTGAACCTTAGTTCGAGGATCTGCTAAAGATTTCCCAGACACTAATGAAGATAGGCTTTGGGTTAATGTTGTTAACGTAATAGGTTTAGTTAAAATATGGTCGATGTGAACAGACATTAGACTCATGAGTAGCTCTTCTCTACCAAAAGCGGTAATCATGATGAGTTTAGGTTTAAGCTCGGGCGCAAGCTCGCCAATAAACTTAGCTACATCAACACCGTCAACCCCTGGCATTTGCCAATCGATTAAAGCAAAATCTGGCTTATTACCTGCCGCAATATATTGTATAGCCTCACGGCCACTGGCAACGGCTACTACTTGTAAACCTATTGAGCCCAATAGGTTATTCAGTATCGAGCGAGCGATATCATTATCATCAGCCAGCAACACTGATTGCCCATCAAAGCGACGTTTTTCCAAGGTATCGAGAGTCACTGACGTTGAACGACTTAACTCAAAAGGACAATACAAACTAAACGTACTTCCCTGCTCAAGCTCACTTGTTACCGTTATGCTGCCCTGCATTAATTCGGCTAAATTCTTACAAATGGCTAAACCTAAGCCTGTGCCGCCGTATTTTCGGGTAGTTGAAGCATCAGCTTGGGAAAAGGCTTTAAACAATCTTGATTGTTGTTCTTGACTCATTCCGATACCGGAATCTGTTACTGAAAAGCGAATGAAAGCCTGTTGGCTGGTTAACCTTTCGAGTTTGACTGCAATAATAATATTGCCACGTTCAGTAAACTTTACCGCGTTATTGGCGAGGTTAATGAGCACTTGCCCTAGGCGAAGTGGGTCTCCTAATAGGTTTTTAGGGATAGTATTATCAATATCAAATAGCAGCTCTAAACCTTTATCTGCGACCTTGATCCCAATGAGGTTATTAACATTGTTTAACACTGCTTCGATATCTAATTCGATATGTTCTAAAGCTAGCTTACCCGCTTCAATTTTAGAAAAATCGAGAATGTCATTAATAATCCCTAATAAGGATTGTGCCGAGCGATGGGTTTTTTCAATATAATTGCGTTGCTGAGGGGTCAGCTGGGTGTCTAATGCTAAATGGGACATGCCAATTATGGCATTCATCGGTGTACGAATTTCATGACTCATATTGGCTAAGAAATCACTTTTTGCTTGATTTGCACTATCAGCGGCTGAAATAGCGGCGGCAAGTTTAGTTTGTAATGCTCGCGCTTCATTAATGTTGATATGAACCCCACTGATCCGATCGGGAACCCCATGCTTATCAAAAGAGTAAGGTTGTCCAACGCTTAAAATCCAATCGTAACTGCCGTCTTTTCTGCGCATTCTCAGTTCATGGCGAAGAATTTTATTGTCACTTGCAGCCAATGCTTGTTGCGGATTGGAGATCAAGTTTTGCTCATCGGGGTGGACTAAATCAATAAAGGTTTGCGCGCCATTGATTAATGGCGACCACTTGTCATCCTCTTGACATAAATCAGTTGGTTCATAACCTAGCATCTTTGAATACATGCGGTTAACCACGACTTGTTGCTCATTAGGATAAAAGTCCCACATTCCCATTTGCGCACTTTCTGAGGCCACTTCTAACTTTTCTTCTGATGCGAGTAACCGATTGGCAGCAATTTTTTGTTCGGTAATATCAAACACAATGCCATCAAAAAAACCTGACATGTTATTGCCATTACCGTCAAACTGAGCATTCATTTGTAAATAGCGTAGCTCACCTGAGCGATTAATAATTCTAAACTCCGCGACAATTTTATCTTGCGCTTTGATGGTTTGTTCAACCATGACTTTTAAATGCTCTATATCATTTTCAAAAGCAATATCAGCAAGTCTTCTAACTGGATGTTCACCGATAAAGTCTGCCATTTTATAGCCAGTTATTGGTTCTATGTTGGGGCTAATGTACTGTAAATGGTAATGGTTTATGTCAAAATCAGTGACTTTATATCTAAATACTGCGCCTTGAATATTCTCAACCAATGTTTGATATTGATGTTGATTTTGTAGCATCTCAGCACGGACAGTTTCTTGCTCATTAATATCTAATAGAGATAAACGGATTTCACTAAATTCACCCGCAACATCGGTTTCAACACGGGTCGATAATGAAACAATTAAGGTATGACCTGAATGATTAACAAGCTCTACACGTGCATCAGACGTATCAATGCCTTGCAACGCTTGGCTAAAGATTTGTTCGCCTTTAGCGTGCTTAGTGGCGAGTACGTCATGCCAAGTTAACGACGAGAAGTCTTTGCGGTCATAACCAGTAATCTGTGCAAATTGTTTATTGTGTTTAGTGAAGCGGCCTTGAAGATCTAATGTGGCATAAGCTACAGCAGAGTTTTCATATAAATCCCATAAGCGCTCTTCACGCTCTTGTAAATCTTGGGTTCGTATTGAAATAGTTTTTTCTAACCTTTCATTATCAGCTTTAAAGCGCCGATGTACATGACGACTTAGCCACCAACCACCAAATGTCAGAAGCAAGCAAGAAATGGCAATAATACCAATCAGCATCACGACAATATTTCGAAAAAATAAATAGTTTCGACTGGCTTCTTCAAGGGTCATTTCCGTCACAATACCAAAACCGTAGCGCTCATCCCATTTCCAGACACCGATAACATATTGCCCCAAGTAATTACGATAAGGCTGATAACTATAACCATCGTGTTTAAGGCTAATTTCTTTTGCTGCTAGGGTTAACGCTCCCCTGCCCCGACGGCCGTTAGCAGGTTGCTTTTCTGATAATAATCTCTGCGGATTAGTCACAGTCAAATTAAGTACTGATACCTGACCTGCTTTTAATAAACCCAGTGACACCAAGTCATTTTCATAGCGACTGTGAGACAGCATTCTTCCTTGGGCATCGACAAAGTATGATTCACCAGTGTCACCCACCGCGCCACTTTGAGTCAGCTTGGCAAATTCAATGTAAGGGTCAATACGAAGTGACAAAATGCCACTGATACTGCCATCATCTTGAGTAATGGGGCTTAAGGCAAACATGGTGAGTGTTTCAGCTTGCTTCAACCCAAATGGGTTTGATAACGCCACTTCTGATGGCATAGGTGGAGTAATGACAATATTACCGGCCAAGACTTGATTAAATAGCATCGGATACTGTTGTTTAACGATATTGATTTGACCTAAATTGCTGTCACGACTTGAAGATATATTGACTCCATCAACTGAGATAACAAAAAATCCTAAGGTGCCAAAGGCCTGACTATAACGCCCGTAAGCTTCGCGAGACCAAAGCACATGTTGATTTCCGACAAGTGGCGCTTTTTTCGAGTCTAACTTAGCTAACATTGTAGTACGCTTAAGTAATAAAGGATTTGTAGCCACTGCACTCACTCGGTTTTGCCAGCCCAAAAACCAAGATGCCAAGGCTGCATCAGTGGTTTTAGACACCGACTCCAAGGCTAAGCCACTTTTTTGCAAGTCATGCTTATAAGCAACATTCAAACTAATTGCAGCGATAGATGAGATGAGCAGTAAGAAAGAAACAATGATGAGGCTAAAGTAAATCCTATTTTTATCGCCTTCAAAATAGCGGGCAATATCATGATTAACTTGCGCCTTTAGACGCCAAAAACACCAACCTAGTAATAGCAATAACCCAACAATGACGAGGCTTAATAATAGATTCATGTTTATTGTTCCCCATACTGTTGTGCGAGACGGTTGACCTTGAATATCACGTCGCAATGAGTGCTTTTTGAGTAATAGTTAGTTGCGTAATCTCTCAGCTTTATTGCAGTTATCGCTATAAATATTGCGTACAGTTGATGATAAGTCACTCCAGGTTATTTCGGTTCGTGGTTGGACATTTTGGCTCCAACTAAACTGGCAACAATGATCGCCATATAAAACTGACCTGTAATCGCTTCAGAAAAAGCGAAAAAACGCGCCATTGGCACTGCTGGTGATATTTCACCATAACCGACTGTAGTCAAAGTGATGTAACTGTAATAAATCACAGTCGTTAAATTATCGGTCCAATTTTGGGCTTCAATACCATTGAAAGCCACACCAAAAATCTCAATCAGCAATAGATAAATAAATGCCCAAATAAGCCCTAGTAACAGAAATATACAAATAGATCCGATAATTTGATTAGTGGAAATAACCCCGCTAAACAAGACCTGCTTAGCGGCGCGCCAGCTGGCCAAAATAAAAAAAGTTAAAATGGTAAATAGCGCGATAATATCAAGGTTCAACAATTCAAAAACTGAGCCGATACTGGCTACCACTAAGATAGTAAACATCACCCCGAAACTTGAGCGAAACCAGTGTTTATTCGCGCCTAATCCAATCACTGAAATAGACAAACTCATCACAGTTGTCGAAACAACAATGAGCTGGCCCTGTTCAAAAAACTGTTCCACCAAAGCTGAACTTAACAGCACTAACACCAACGACCCCAGTAGGTAGCTGAAGTTATCTTCTTCAGACATAGGTTTAACCATTGCAACAACTACCCTTGTGAGTTCTCTGAGTTCGGTAACACTTCATCACCATCAACTTCAGCCGTTTCAACCACTAGCCATGCTGAAAATAATTTATAACTTAAAGCTAAAATCACCGCGCCAACAAACAAGCCAACAATACCCGAGAGGATCATCCCACCGATAGCGCCTAACAAAATCACCAACATAGGTATATCAACGCCACGGCCCATCAACATCGGTTTTAAAAATGCATCACTGGCACTCACTAAAATGCTCCAAATCATAAAAATAATCGCGGTGGTTGATGATTCAACAGAAAATACATACGCAATAATAGGACCTAAAACCAAAATCGGTGGCAATTGAATAATCGCGAGTATTAGCACCAGTAACATCCAAATCCCGGTTCCTGGCACCCCGACTAAAGCAAGCCCAACACCTGCTAATATTGATTGAATAAAGGCTACCCCAATCACCCCCTGAACCACACTTCTGACGGTTGCAACGGCCAATTCAGAAAACTCTTCACCATGTTTGCCAGCTAGCCTGACTGAGACTTTATGGAACATTTGGCTTGAGCCAGATGCTTTACCCATAAACACCCCTGCGATAATGATTGAAATTAAAAATTGCAAAATTGTCATACCAAAACTACCAAAAGCACTGGCAGCCTTAGTCGAAAAGCTTTTTATTTCATCGGCATAGGTTTTTACCACATGCTCGAGATCTGCAGAGACGTCTGACCAAAATTCATATAGTTTCTCACCAACAATCGGGAGTTCAGCTACAGAGCTTTTCGGCGCGGGGATAACTAAAGTGCCGTCATGTATTTCTGCGACAAAGTCCTGCGTGCTTGAAACTATCGCACCTGAAAATAAGTAGGTAGGTACCAATAATATGGCTAAGGCCAGCAAGGTAATTAACAGGCTAGATTTACTCACCGACAATCGCAACTTGCTACTGATAAATAACACCACTGGATACAGTGCAATGGCGATAATACCGCCCCATAAAATGGGCATAATGAAAGGCTGAATAATCTTGAAACACCATATGACCATGATAAAAATCAGGGCTATTTTAATCGCGGCATCCACTGCCGCATGAGTAAACTCTTTCGAGCTTGATATTGGTTTATCACTCATAACTTATCTATCCCTAATTAAATGCTGTTGCGTTTTAAAATTAAACCTTAGTTAATGTATTAACACCTTTATGAACATCAAACTTATTGCAGTGAAAAGCCATCACAACAATAGGTTATTTTTCAATAAACCTAGTATTGATAAACGAGAAAATTTGATTTCCGCCATTAAATCAACACTTAGCGTTCAATAAAATATAGCCTAGCGGCTACAATAAAACCGCCTAATCATGATTAGTTTGTAAGAACTTCCAATTTCTGGTTTCTAAAAAAAATGAAGCCACAACCATATAAACACCGACAATAAATAACTGCGCAATACGAATATAGAAGTTGGTTGCGACATCGGCATCTGTTGACGAAGCCGTCGAGCCGACAACCACTAGCAAGGCTGAAAATATCCCCGCAAAAATAGGCGCTTTAGCAGGATCATCATAAATTTTTTGTGCAAAAAATAACGCAGCTATCATAGTGAGCCCGATATAAAACGCTAACTCAGGCACGACAACTAACATGTTATAAAAAATAATCGCCAGCACACCACCTATGCCATTAGTGAGTAATAAAAACAAACTCACTTTAACGCTCTTAGTGCCGGCCGTTTGCAAAGATAAAATTGCAATAAATATCATGGTCAGTAATGCGCCGGTCACCTCAAATAAAAAGAAAAAGGTGATCACCGGAAATGAAATAATTAATGCCCTAACTGACTCGTAAAGCCGCTCGTCATTAGATAATTCTGACTCAGAATGAGTTTCTTTTTCTGGTGCTAAATCAGGCAACAAAATATGCAATAAAGTAAAAATGATGACCGCCACCACGCCTGAAAAGCTTAAGCCGACACCAAAAAAAATCGCCGCACCTGGATGTAAAATCCCTAAATAGGGTAATACTAATGTCGAGACAATTAATATAGTGGCGAAAAAATTCCACTTGGGATCAGAAAACAGGTAATAGGCCCATAGCATCATTAATGCGAGTAATGGCAACAGTACAAATGGATATTGAACCGGCCCAAAACTCACCATCCAAGCAATGGCAATAGTGACCACCATTGAAATAAGCAATTCGTAAATGGTTTGCACTGTCGGCACCACTCTATCAACTAAAAACTTAGCGACAAACACCGGTAGTATAAAAGCTAATTGCCAATCAAACACCGCAGCTATGGCCACTGCAATGCCTATCCCCAAAGTGAAGCGTAATACTCGACGGGTAAATATCGCCTCAGCAAATTGAGCATTAATGGCTTTAAAGGCTAGCTCGCTATCTGACATAGGAGAACCAGCTAACGACTCGGATCCAAAACTTACCAAATAAGTTCATCAGTGAACTTTCTTCGGTATACACCATGACATCCGCTTGACCGCCGACACGTCGCAACCCTTTAGCCTCTTCGTCATCAAAATGAATGGTTACAGGAAATCGTTGAGACTGCCTTAACCAACCTGTTTGGCCTGTTGTTTGAGCCAGCTTTCCCGTTTGTTCACTTTGTCCCCAATCAACACCATAATCGATATAGGCTACTTTCCCAGTAAAAACCTCACCCGGAGCATAATCCAGTGCAAACTCGACTTTATCGCCCGCTTGCATATTGCCTAAGCTATTTTCTCTAAAGTTCGCTTCAATCCACACATCTTCAGATGAAATAAAGGTCATTACCGGTTGACCAGCGTTAGCATAAAAACCTTCTTTTAAACGAAAGTTTGATGCCACGCCATCGGTGGGCGCTTTAATTTCGGTGCGTGCCAGGTTAAGTTCAGCTTGCTCTAAGGCCAATAACGCTGATTTTACCGCGGTATTGTTTTCACCTTCTGAGCCCAACCTTTCTTCTGCTTTGGCTAAATCTGCTTTAGCACTAGCGACACCCGCTTCTGCGCTAGCAAGTTCCGCTCTAGCATTGTCGGCATCGGCTTGTGACATCACCTGCTGCTCAACCATGGTAAAAATACGCTTAGATTGTACTTTTGCATTAGTAAAGTTTGCCTCCGCATTAACAACCTTTGCTTTTGCAGCGGTGACATTAGCGGTTAAAGCTCCCATATTTTGCCCAGCCTGCGTCACATTTTGCTCAGCGGTAAATAATGCAATCTCATAATCTCTTGGGTTAATTCTCGCAAGCACCTGCCCTTTACGGATCAAGGTATTTGGCGTGGTTAAAATTTCAATTACCTCCCCTGAGACTTGCGGGGTAATGGGGACCACAAAACCGCGAACTCGACCTAAATCAGTTGAAGGAATATAACGATCAGCAATAAGATGAAACACAAACAAAAAAGCGACCACTATCAGTATGATATTGGTCGCTTTTCTTATTTTCTGATTTTTGGACTTATCCGCTGCGCCATTAGCAACATGAATGTCATCTGTAGGCGTTGATAAAACGGCTTGCTCCGGTGTATTTGCCGGTAATTCAGTGGATGAAATATCGTTATGCTTATCTGCCATACCCTTCCCTTGCATTGAAATCAATTGCATTACTTTTTAAATTAACGGCTTGCATGAGCCAATAATGTTAATAAATAGTAGAGTTGTTACATTAACGTCAGTATAGGATTATTTTTGCTCAAAACTCAACACTCTAGCTCAATGAACAAGCAAGAAAGCTGTGTTTAAGCCCTTTACTTAAGTTATTGATTTAACATTTTGATTTTAACTAATGATTTGAACGGCCGTTTGAGAAGGCCCTTGCTGGGGAATTGCATTAAATTGCGATGTATATTGTTACTATTACTACTTAAGAATCTATTTTAAATTAAGTGTATTCTTTAAAAGCTGCTTGGTTTTAATTGCCTAATATTAAAAAAGCAAAGCAAGTATAAAGATCAACTCAAAAGCATTCCTACAGAATGAAAAATCCTAATTAGACAAATCAAGACCTTAATTTCACCACTAAAAATCTAACATCTGCAGCTGGTAATAATCTGCCCATTTTTCACGCCAGATAAAGGTTTAGAGCTTATAGATTAAGCCCTAGCCAGATTTTTAACTTTTTTGTATATCGCTCTTAATGGCTTAATTTTTGAAAATTGCATTCTAATCGTCTCAGCAAGGTATTTTTTATTTTTAAACCGCTTAAGACCATTAGGCGCAATCATTTGGTTTGTATCAACACAATAAACAAACTTGTTAGACCGATTAGCAATTTCAATTGCTTGCTGATAATCACTTTCGATAAATAACACATTTGGGCTACGCTTAAAGTAGTCTGCCTTATGGGAAAAATAATCTACTTGGGCCCGTCTTGTGGCTTTTGAAGGCAAATCTAACATTTCTAGTTTGTTATAATTAACGCCATGTTTTGCCAGCCATTGCTCAGTATGTGGTCGAAATTTTTCTAACCTATTAGTTATCAGCACATCAACTTTCATGGTTGGGATAAATCGAGGAGTCGCATCAGCGAGAAACTGAATATATTTCTCCCCATCATCATTTTGTTCCTCAGTTGGATCCTGGCACAGGACACCATCAATATCGACACAAGCCTCAGTCACGATAGGATGATGAAATAAGTTCCATTCAAAAACCCGTGGAAAGTCCACATGCTCAAAAAAGATATCAACTTTGTCACTGACAAGCGCAGTGGTGTAAATCGCAGCTGTGGTCACCTTGCCTTGGAAGCTGCTAGGTATTTTGGCTAGCGCATCTATCATCGAACCACCAGTTAGAATGCTGTCATCGACAATTAAAATGTTGCTTGCTTCATGGGGGAAGTTTAAGGCTTTTTTGGCATCACGAGTAATGCCTTTACCTAACTTATCATTGCGAATAAAAGCAGGTAAATCGATACAGTTAGCATTGAGCAATAACGCCACCATATATGCAGGTACCATTCCACTTCTTGGAATACCTACAATTAAATCAAAGTCTTGTTGATTGATTTTGTGAATATTATTTTTAATATCATCACTCAAATCACAAAAGGACTTATAATTCATAGCAAACTCCAATGTTCATAGATTACAGCCTGATGCTTCAAAGCAGACGCTGTTAAGCTTAAATTCTACTAAATACTCATAGAGTATTGGTCCGTAGCCGCAACTACTATGCCGCCCAATACATACCGAATCATTAACCTATGTTGTTTGAGTAACGTTCAGATTCGATCCCTCAAGACTCTACTCTAACTAATGCAATTTATTGAATTTAGCCATAACAGCATGCTTTATCAATTGTAGCTTGGTCTAATAAAATACAAATAACCCTTTAACAGCCTAAATTAAAAATACGCCATAAAAATGACAGTTTTAAGTCTAAATCAGATTAGTAAATTATCAAATCTACAAATATCAACAAACAGGATAAACATCAACCTTGACTGTAGCACTACACAGTTTCAGCCAATGAACAATTAAGCGGGTAAAAAAAATGCCACAGATAAAAACAGATATTGTCTCATATAATCAATAAGTAAGTGACTCATTCAAAAATAGACACACTATATATATATTTTATTAAAGCAAAATAACGACTCAAGATGATAATTATTTCAACCATAAGTCGTAGCTAAGAGTTGAGTTCAATTCACTTCAATATGAGTAAATCGCGACAAGCTTCGAAATTACCAATTAAAGCTGATCTTAATCATAAAATTAATTAATTTCAGTTTTAAAATCTAACCTCTAGAACTTCTTATTTTTTATTGTCTATCTTGAGTTTTATTACCCTGTGGAACTTCAAATTGACTATCATGATTTTGTTTTTCAGAAACTGAAATTACTTCATATATATAACGTGCTAATGCCTCTTTTTCCACTCAATTACTATGTCATCGACCATACGAATTAAAACTGAAATACGGCCGCTAAGTATTCTTTATTACTTTTATAGCTTCTGCCCTGTGTAAGCAGTTCATCACGGTACTTCATCGCATCGGCCGAGGTAATATCGTTAGTGCAAATAGCTTGAGTGCTTTTTGGTGACCGGTTACCGATTGTTGGCAGTAATTTAATGAAGTGAAAGGTTCGCTGTTCAAGTTGTTTAATAGAGAGTGGTCTAATGCCTGACTTCTCTTTTGAAGTAACAAAACCTGCTAGAGCATCATGTAACGTCACCACGGGCATTGCTTGGGCTACAGCCGTGCTTTCACGGTGTTGTGACAGCTTAGTGTCTCTGATGGGGATGCTATAACTTGCTGGCTTTGTACTGATGGTTGACTTGTTTTTCTCAAATTCACTGCGAAGACTGTTAATCACTTCATCAACATAACGAATAAAGTCATTAATACAG